>NZ_JBMVQX010000008.1:0-110256 GCF_050522745.1 Myroides sp. C15-4
ATCTGAATAGATATTCCATCAAACCGAGCGAACCTCACAACGAGCGAACCGCGCATTCTTAGCAATGAGATGATGAGAGGAAAATTATCTGAATAGATATTCCATCAAACCGAGCGAACCTCACAACGAGCGAACCGCGCATTCTTAGCAATGAGATGATGAGTCACACCAACTCCTTAAAAAACATACAAGCAGTGGTAGAAAAATCTACCACTGCTTTTTTTATCCTATTCTTCCAAAACTAATTACGTATAAAAAAGAAAAGTCGGTTATGTTTCTTAGTTATACGTTTAAAGTAATATCATTTTCAACATTGAATGTTATTTTTGCACCCAATGCTTGAAAAACCTTATGTAAAGTAAATAAACCTATATTTAACGTAGAACTTTCAATTCTCGAAATTTGCGCTTTTTTAACCCCTACTAGTTCACCTAATTGACTTTGGGTTAAGTTCTTCTCTTTTCTTAATTGTCTAATTGACATCGCTAATTTGTCAATGCTAATACTAGCGTCAAAATCCTCTCTTTCGCGAGTACCTACTTCACCGATAAAACGATCAATCATTTGTTCGTTAGATATAAGTTGTATTGGTTGTTTCTTGTCAAGTTTTTCCATAATTAATAAATCTTATTTAATACATGTTGTGTCTAATAATAATTAAAGGCTCATTTTTAAATATAGGCTGATATTACTTTTTTGTGTAATATTCTATATATTGCTTTCTTATCCGTTTAGCTTTCTCTAATTCTTAAGAAGGTGTCTTTTGCGTTTTTTTTATAAAGCCATTGGTCGCTATGATAAGAGAACCTGTAAAAGGACACCAAAAGGCAAGTAAACGATATTTAGTGTTATTGTAAAGAGTTCGAAACTCCCAAATTTCATCATCTAATTTTTTAAACAGACTACTATCCAAAAAATTAGCATTTAATACCTTTTGGATATTGTAAATAATTTTAGCACTGGCTTTACGGTCAATGCTCTCCAAAAAGGTCTATATCTCCGCGAGATACAAAATTTGTTTTTTACTCATAATTAAAGCCTATACTATTAGTGATACAAAAACACTAAAAGTATCCTAATATGTAAACTTCTACTATTTATTTTTATAGTTTTCTTTGAAAAATAATTACGTATAAAAAAGAAAAGTCTACCCCCAAAGTCATTCAAATTACAACTAAAATAAACGGTTACAAGTCAAGTTAATTGGTTTTGGAATAAAATGTGGTGTAGTACTAGTATTCCTATATATTAACGCACAAGCTTCTAAAAATATTTTGCCCGTTTGGCAAGGTGGTGGTATTGGAAACAACCATAACGTTGTTAATAGCGTAGGACACCTAACCTAAGCGGGCTTATTCCTAATTATTAACAATATGAGTATCAAACCCCACACCCAAGTACGATCAACTGATCAGTACAATGCAACGCTTCTACAAGAGCTCGTTGAACTCCACACCAACTTTACCTCTTATGCACAAAGCATTAATGAACTGTTTTACTACTATGTACAACATTGTACCGATAAAGGAGAAGATCTCTTTTTAGATGCATCAGATGTACACCGCATCCTACAAGTAGTCAACCTGTTGCAACAATTAAAAGAGCCTGTGCAGTAAAGTGATTAACTGATGGAATGCAAAAAAGCAGTAACGAATGCTTCGCTACTGCTTTTGTTTTTAGATACAAAATTAAATTCCTATTTGTTTTTATCTCATTTTCAGCAAGAGCATAGCCTTACTTATTGGTAGTACGAAAAAATCATATCTTCATTCTTCGTTAACACTCGATTGGAGTTTAGTACAAACTCCTCTCCTCTAAATTCAACCACATGCTCACTCTTCCTATACAGTAATTCACTGTTTATATCTTCAATGAAAAAATAGGGTAAAATAGCGTCGATGGTTACTGTGATCTTTTTGTTTTTTATTTTTTTTGTTTCAACAAACGACCGTTTAAAATAATAATCCCGAGTAGCTGGATTTGATTGAGCTGGAAAAGCTTTTATTGTAAAAGATGTAAAGGGAATATTGCCAGAAATAGGAAAAATCAACTTGTTTACTCCTAATTTTAATGTAATACAATTATCTCCATCACTAGTGTCATCATTGTTATACATTAATCGATCAGAACAAAGTAGAACATCATATAAAGGTAGCTTGTCTTTAGATCTAGGATAATTATCAAAGAAATCATAATCATCTATTCGCAAGTCGATCGTAGTATATGTACGACCTTTCGTTGTGTCATCCTCATATTGAACATTGAAATGTTCGGTTATCTCATCGAGCACCTGATCAGGTAGTTGACTCTTTAACTTGAGCACTGACGGACTTAAATTTTCAAATTTCCCTCATGAAACGATTCGACCGAGTACAATGGGCATGTGCGTATTGATGACCTCATCATTATTTGTATAATAAAACTCTTTCGTTTTTTCATTTAAAACGATAAATCCCTCATGGTCGTTTTCAAAAACTTTCACCTCACTATCATGTTGTGCTTGGATTAGTAAGGATGTAAAACAAAACAATATCACTAATAATCTATTCATAATTTTATGTTTAATAACCGAGACTTTTTAAGGAACGAATTACAACTCTCTTTACTTAAAAACTCTTTCATCCCTACCTATTTAGTTACAAAAGCGTTAGTATCCTACTTTACTACATAGGGGGGACTACTATTTCCTCCCATTATCACTACTTTGATTTACCTACTAAGTTACACAAAAAAAAACAGGGTAGCTATCCTTGCTGTCCCCTAACAATTACGTATAAAAAAGAAATGCGCACCCCAAAAGTCATTCAAATTACAACTAAAACAAGCCGTTACAAGTCAAGCTAGTTAGTTTTGGAATAAAATGTGGTGTAGTACTAGTATTCCTAAATTACAACAATCTATTGCTAAAAAGACTTTGCTCATATAATATGATGGCAGTATTGGAAACAACTGTAAATGCTGTTGTAAGCGTTAGGACATCTAAGTTGTATGAGCTTTATCCTTCCTAAATTACAACAATATGAGTATCAAACCCCACACCCGAGTACGATCAACTGATCAGTACAATGCGACGCTTTTACAAGAGCTCGTTGACCTCCACACCAACTTTACCTCTTATGCACAAAGCAGTAACCCAGATTAAGCATTAGCCAAATACTCCAAAGTATTTCTACTTCATATCTCTTTCATTAGCGCTAGAACCATACTATAGTATGCTTTTATTACTAATTCAGACCTATTTTGTATAATTACTTTTCGTTTATATATCTATCGCTTAATCTGGGATTAATGAACTGTTTTACTACTATGTGCAACACTGTACAGAAAAAGGAGAAGATCACTTTTTGGACACATCGGATGTACACCGCATCCTGCAAGTAATCAATCTGTTGCAACAATTGAAAGAACCTGTGCAATAAAGAGACTTACCTAATGAAATCAAAAAAGCAGTAACGAATGTTTCGCTACTGCTTTTGTTTTGTATGTATATTCCCTCTAATGAGAAAGATGCTCTACATCTTCGGGTTTGTGTTTGTATTTGAAAATAATGGCAAACAAAATGGTCACGACCAAAGAGAACAAGGCGAAAATAATCCACGAATGTCTCCATCCTTCTACCTGTAGTAATAGGTCTTCTTGGCTGTACACGTAGTGATTGACTACTGCTTGTGCTAAGAACATTCCGATAGTTGCACCAAAGCCGTTGGTCATCATCATGAATACGCCTTGAGCAGAAGAGCGAATATCTTCACTGGTTTCATTGTCTACATATAAAGAGCCTGATACGTTGAAGAAGTCGAAAGCAATTCCGTACACAATCATCGACAAGATAAACATCCAAACGCCATTACCTGGATCTCCTAAACCGAATAATCCGAAACGCAATACCCAAGCAATCATGGACATCATCATCACCACCTTAATTCCAAAGCGCTTCAAGAAGAACGGAATCAACAAAATACACAGGGTTTCTGAAATTTGTGAAAGGGAGATTAATGCATTGGCATTACTCGCGCCCCATGTGTGTGCATATTCTGGAATTTCCTTAAACGTCGTGATAAAGGGATTGGCATATCCGTTTGTAATTTGAAGGGAAACTCCCAATAACATAGAGAAAATAAAGAAAATTGCCATTTTCTTTTGCTTAAATAGCGCAAAGGCCTTTAGTCCAAAGGCATCGGCTAAGCTGCGTTTTTCCCCCGATTTATTCACAGGACAATTTGGCAAAGTGAAGCTGTATAAAAATAGGATCACCCCTAAAAATCCAGAAACGTAAAATTGGTGGTAATCTTGTTGAAAACTAACAAAATCAGGGCTACTACTGAAGTTAAAACCTAGGCTATCTCCCGTATAACCGAAGAAGTTTACAAACAGCATCGCAATGATAAAACCAATAGTTCCAAAAGTACGAATAGGCGGAAAGGCTTTAATCACATCGAGTTGATGTTGCTTTAATACCGTATAGGCCGTAGAATTGGATAGGGCTATCGTTGGCATGAAGAAGGCCACACTAATGGTATACAGTGTAAAGATGGTGGTAAAGTCGACATTACTTCCTGAAATATACCCGTAATATCCCGTAGCAAACATAAAAATGGCCGCTAATAAGTGGTTGATTCCCAATAAACGTTGAACGGGAATCCATCGATCTGCCACAATACCCATAATCGCTGGCATAAATATCGATACAATTCCTTGCATGGCATAAAACGAGCCAATCTTAGGTCCTAAACCAATAGAGCCTAAATAGTTTCCCATTGACGTTAGATACGCTCCCCAAACAGCAAATTCGAGGAAGTTCATACCCGTTAGTTTCAATTTTACATTCATAATTATATCTTGTAAGTGCTAGAAATAAGTCAATAGATACTGGGATCTAAGAGCAAATTTCCTTAGATCATATTAAATTCTTTCTTTTACTAATTGAAGGATTAAATCAAACTGTTCTTCTCGAGACAAGTTAGAATTGTCAATCTCGATGGCATCTGCAGCTTTAACTAAAGGGGAATCTTTTCTGGCGGTATCGATTTGATCGCGTTCAACCACATTGCGGAACACATCTTCATATACCACCTCGCTATTCTTTTCTTTTAATTCTTTGAAACGTCTTTCTGCGCGAATCTCAGGAGAGGCAGTCATAAATATTTTCAATTCCGCATCGGGAAAAACAACGGTTCCAATATCTCTACCGTCCATGACCACACCTTTCGCTTTACCGAGATTTTGCTGTTGCTCTACTAATTTTTTTCGCACTTCTGATACGGCTGCAATTTGGCTTACAAATTGAGAAACCTCCAAAGTGCGGATAAGTTCTTCTACATTTTCTTGGTTGAGATAGATATCGGCATACCCTTTGGCTACATTATATTCAAAATGCAGATCAAAGCTGTCCAACAGCTCTACTAGCCTTGCTTGATCAAAGTTTTTGACAGAGATTAGTCCTTTGCGCATGGCGAAAAGCGTCACGGCGCGGTACATGGCACCTGTGTCAATATAGATATAACCTAATGCCTTGGCTAGTGCTTTGGCTAATGTGCTTTTTCCTGTAGAGGAAAAACCGTCTATCGCTATAGTTATCTTTTTCAAATTTGAAAAATTTACAATTAATTCAGATCAAAACGAACACCAAACATACTCGTGTTTGCTGCTGTGGTTTGGCGTGCATAAGAATAGTCGAATTTAAGGCGTTTCAGTTGTAAACCCACGCCCGCAGTTATACCTGCGAAATGTCGATTGTCGACAATGCGCAGTTCCTCTCCTTTTCGGAAGTTATAGCCCAAACGGACTTGAAACTTCTTTTGCGGAAACAGTTCTACTCCAACAATGAAATGCCGTAGGGCATTGTTAAAGAAACTGACCTTTTCTTCTTTGAATTCTTCGTCCATAGACGTAGTCCCTCTATTAGGGTTTGAAAAGGACAAATCCCATTGTTGTAAATTATCTATTGTAATGTGCCAACGCAAAGGTACGTTTTCTAATTCTTTCGAAACAGAAATTGCGACATCTAATGGTAATTTTTCTCTATAATCGGCATAGGTCTTGATCTGAGCCCCCATATTTCGGATGGTGAAGGCAAAATCCCACTTTCCAATTTCATCTTTATACAGCACTCCTAAGTCAATCGCTGCTCCTATAGATTGATAGGATTCCATCGAAGAAAAGACAAATTTTACGTTTGCTCCTACATACCAATCAGATTGTTCAATTTGATAGGAAGACCCCGCAACTACTGCTACTTCATTACCGTGAAAACTTCCAGTATAGCTACCAAATTCATCATAGCCTTCCATATCGCCATAGTTGATAAAATTAACGCCTACGAATAGATTGCGCTTGGATCGAAAGGTTTTTGCATACCCCAAGGAACCGTAATTCGCTACACCATACACCCGACTAAAACTCGCATCAACCTGATTATTCATTGCTTCATTAACAACGGCTGGATTCCAAAATACTTGGCTGACTTTATCAGAGGAAGCAAAGTTCTTTCCACCCAAAGCCGCCTGCACAGGCGAAGAAGGTATATTCAAAAACTGATAGGTATAGTCAGCCCCCACTTGGCTATAGGTCTTATGCGATAGCAAGCAGAGTATGGTTATCCCCATCCACAATAATGAATTCCTCATGAGCAATTTATATTACGTCGCTAATATATTACATTTTCAAAAACAATTGTAAAAAAGGATACACGGGCTACTGACTTCCGCTTGTCTTTTTTTATGTTTTTTTTTGTGTTTGAGCAGGATGTATTGCTTTTACCCCATAAAAAAAAGCAGTAGTATGGTTTATTTTACTACTGCTTTTTCCTTTATTTTCGGTGAACAATTGTTCGTCTTATGCTTTTTCTACCATAAAATCTTTTGCCTTTTTTACTTTTTCATCTAGTAGGGCAATTTTCAACACTTCATCCATGCGATCAACAAAATGGAACGTCAATCCTTTGATATAGTCTTCTTTAATTTCTTCGATATCTTTTCTATTTTCTTTACACAAGATAATTTCTTTGATATTGGCGCGTTTTGCCGCAAGGATCTTCTCTTTGATTCCCCCTACAGGTAGGACTTTTCCTCTCAAGGTGATTTCACCTGTCATCGCTAAGTTTTTCTTGACTTTGCGTTGGGTAAAAGAAGATACCATAGAGGTTAACATGGTAATCCCCGCACTTGGTCCATCTTTAGGCGTAGCTCCTTCTGGTACGTGAATATGGATTTTATAGTGATCGAATACATCAGAGGGAATTCCCCATTCATCCGCATGTGCTTTGATATACTCTAACGCAATCGTAGCAGACTCTTTCATTACGGTACCTAAGTTACCCGTAATACTCAATCCACCTTTGCCTTTAGAGACAATGGATTCGATATACAAAATATCTCCCCCAACACTTGTCCAAGCTAATCCTGTTACCACACCTGCTACGTCATTATTTTCGTATTTATCAGCCTCAAATCGAGGGGTACCTAATATTTTACGTAGTTCTTCTTCGGTCACTTTTGGATTAAATTCTTCTTCCAACACAATACTTTTGGCAATACCTCTGGCTACATGTGCTAGTTGTTTATTCAATCCACGAACTCCAGATTCGCGCGTATAATGCGTGACAATGAACTCCATTTGCTTTTTGCCAATCACCAAGTCTTTGGTTGTCAGTCCGTGTTCTTCTAATTGTTTAGGCAATAAATGTTGTCTACCTATTTCGACTTTTTCTTCGATGGTATACCCTGTCATCTCGATGATTTCCATACGGTCTCTCAAGGCAGGTTGAATCGTCGACAAGCTATTTGAGGTAGCAATAAACATCACTTTAGACAAATCGTATCCCATCTCAAGGAAATTGTCATAGAAATCGTTGTTTTGTTCTGGATCAAGCACTTCTAGTAAAGCAGAAGACGGATCTCCATTGTTACTCACAGACAATTTATCAATCTCATCGAGTAAGAATACGGGGTTTGATGTTCCAGCTTTTTTCAAACTTTGAATGATACGTCCTGGCATAGCGCCAATGTATGTTTTTCTATGTCCTCTAATTTCTGCCTCATCGCGCAATCCCCCTAAAGAGATGCGTACATATTCTCTACCTAATGCTTTGGCAATAGACTTTCCAATGGATGTTTTCCCTACACCTGGAGGTCCATATAAACACAAGATTGGAGCTTTAAGATCATCGCGCAGTTTTAAAACCGCCATATGTTCAATTACTCTTTTCTTGACATCTTCAATGCCATAGTGATCCTTATCTAGGATCTTTTGAGAGCGTTTAAGATCAAATTTATCTTCCGAATACTTTTTCCAAGGTAGCTCTAATAAAAGCTCTAAATAATTGCGTTGAATACCAAATTCTGCTACTTGTGGATTCATGCGTTGCCATTTCATCAATTCTTTGTCGAAACGCTCACTTACTTCTTTAGACCACTTTTTCTCCTTGGCTTTTTTGCGCATGTCTTCAAACTCCTCTTCATTTGAAAATCCTCCCAATTCTTCTTGAATGGTTTTCATCTGTTGGTGTAAGAAATACTCCTTTTGTTGCTGATCTAAATCGATACGCACTTTGGATTGAATCGTGTTTTTCAGCTGTAACTTTTGAAGCTCTACATTCATTAAACGCAAGGTTTCATACGCACGAGCTTTTAAATCATTGATGCGTAACAATTGTTGTTTGTCTTCTACCGTTAAATTGAGGTTAGACGAAACAAAATTGATCAAAAATGAATTACTCTCTATATTCTTCACAGCAAAAGAAGCCTCTGAAGGGATATTTGGATTTTCTCTGATAATTTCGACTGCGAGTTCTTTGATTGAATCTACAACAGCTAAGAATTCTTGATCATCCGCTTCGGGACGTATTTCATCACATTCTTTTACTGTGGCAGTTAGGTATGGTTTTTCAGCAACCAATGCTGCAATCTCAAAACGCTTTTTCCCTTGTAGGATTACGGTAATATTTCCATCTGGTAGTTTCAATACCTTAATGATACGGGCTACAGTTCCTTGGTGGTGAATATCTTGTATTCCTGGGTCTTCCGTATCTTCGTTAATTTGAGCAACAACTCCTATACTTTTGCCTTTTTTATTGGCTGCTTCAATCAATTTGATTGACTTATCCCTTCCTGCTGTAATTGGAATAACAACACCTGGAAATAAAACCATATTGCGCAAAGGCAAAATCGCCAATTCTACGGGTAGTTCCTCATTATTCATTTCTTCTTCATCTTCTTGACTTAACAAAGGAATGAACTCAGAATCACCATCTAAGAAATCATCAAGCATCAAATTATCTAATGTTATTATTTTTTGGTTTGCCATATTATAAATATCACGTCATTTTGTCAGTAGCTTATATTCTATCATCGAGAACAAAAAACATAAGTTCTTAATAATCAACAAATAAAGCCACTTATTAGTTTCATACTACAGTAGTAGTTCAATCTTTATGCCATAAAAAAACCTTGCATAAAGCAAGGTCTTATGTCAGTTATTTATCGCTATTGTCTTACAATTCAATTGGTCCACTTCCATCCCCTGGTCCAGGTCCAGGTGTTACAACTTCTTTCAAAAGCAAATCAGCGCTAAAATCTCCGAACTCTAACGTAAGAACACGTCCTTCTTTCGATCTTAACTTAAATATAAATTTCCCTTTGTATGTCGCGCGTTCTGATAGTGGTAATTGGGTAATTCCTTCTATTTTTAACGCACTTCCTTCTAAGCTTTTATCTTCAACGTTTGAAAAGTATTTCACTCCATTTTCAGAGGTATACTCTACCGCTACTTGATCGTACTTATACGTTCCAGCAACTGCTTCTTTAGGAAAGCTAATTTTAATCGCTCTTTTGCGCATAGGTTGACTTTCTGCTGCAATAACAACTTTGCCGTCAACGATATCTCCTTTTTCATTAGAAACGACCATTAAATCATTGATATCCGTATCATTCAAACTCGCATATACAAATCCGTGTTTGCCACTTACCCCTATTCTTTTATACGGAATATTTTTAAACTCACCTGATAATTTAAATGTTCTCAATCCACTTTCATTTAATGGCGAAGGAACCATCGAACTATTGAAAGATCCACTTACTAGCATGGCTTCCTTGTCAATCTTTGAAATTTTGATCATCCCATTATTTCTTCTAGGATCATTCATATCTAAGGAACTAAAGGCATCAAAACTAAGTTCGCCTGTTCGCATTGTATACTCAATAAGATTTAAGTTGGTTGGAAAATTCCCCTCTTGAAACTTCAATAAGGAGAAGCTAAATTGTTGATCACCTCCATCCATTTCTTGCATTTCCAAACGAAATTCTCCATTAGCATCCAAAGTCGCTAAAAACTTTTCCGTTTCAATACGCGTAGTATCAGGTAAAGTTAGTGAAAAATAGGTAGGCCCTTTATACGAAGGATCGCTAGAAAATTCGTTATCATCTGAACTGTTGCAAGATGATACCAAGCCTCCTCCAATTGTCAACAAACTTACACCAATTAATATTGAATAAAATTTCTTCATGATTTTACATTCTAATTACAATTCCAAATATATATATTTTAATAGATTTTAAAACTTTTTTAACAAAAAAAAATTAACAATAATCCTTCTTTCTACTTCTTCTTCTCTTTTACACGTAATAATAGAAAAAATCCAACGATAAAAAATAAAATAAGAAACAAAATCGCATTTTGCATCTTACCTGTGAGGTCACTAATTAATCCATAGACAAACATACCTACGACAATTCCAATTTTTTCAGTTACGTCATAAAAGCTAAAGAACGAGGTTGTATCTGTTGTTTCGGGTAATAATTTAGCATAAGTTGATCGAGAAAGCGATTGTATTCCCCCCATGACTAATCCCACAAAAGCAGCTGCAACATAAAACTCATTGGGCGTAACAATGGTATACGCATAGATACAGATAAAAACCCAAAGCACATTTAATACACATAGGGTATAGATATTGCCAATGCGCTTAGACAAGCTTGAGGTAGCAAAGGCCCCTACGATGGCAATTAACTGGATCAACATAATACTTAAGATTAATCCCATACTGCGTTGTTGATCATCTGCCCAAGCAATTTCTTTTTCTCCGAAAAAGGCAGCGATAATCATCACCGTTTGCACCGCCATACTATAGACAAAAAAAGCAACCAAATAGCGTTTCAATACGGTTTGTTCTCGCAGCATGACGAGTACTTTCTTCAATTCTTTAAATCCTTTAAAAAATATACTGCCTGTCAGTTTGTTGTTATTTTTAAAATCTGGCAGTCGACGAAAGGTAACTTGGCTAAAAGCAAGCCACCAGATTCCAACCAATATAAAGGAAGCACGCATAGCTTGAGTCGCATCTTCAAAGCCCAACTGTTCGGCATTCATCACCAATCCAAGGTTGAGGATTAAGAGCAATACACTACCTACATAGCCTAAAGCATAGCCTTTGGCACTAATGCGATCTTGTTGTTCTTCGAATGCAATATCGGGTAGATATGAATTATAGAAGACCAGGCTACCCCAAAAGCCAATTAATCCCATCATGTAGATGAACAAGCTCCATCCGAAATAATCTAAACTAAAAAAGTACAACAGCATGCAAGAAACAGATCCAATGCCGCAGAAAAGTTTCATAAAAAACTTTTTTGTTCCTAAATAATCGGCAATACCCGATAGCAAAGGAGAAATAAAGGCAATAATCAAGAAACCGATAGCTGTAACGTAGCTGATAATACTCTCGCTATTCATTTCTATTCCAAAAAAAGAATAGCGATCAATTTCTTTTGCACGAAATAGCATTCCGTAATACAAAGGAAAGATAGAAGAGGATATAACTAAGGCATAGACCGAATTAGCCCAATCATAAAAAGCCCATGCATTTAATAGTTTGGGATTCCCTTTTTCAAAATTTTTCATGCTCTACTTTAAATAATCCACTAAAATAGAAAAAAGCAATCGGTGTCGATTGCTTTTTTCTGTTTATTTTAAAAGGTTACCCCAAATTTTGCTGCTTCCGCTTTTGCCGCTGGAATTAGTCTTTTCAAATCTTCAATACGCTGTTGATTTGAAGGGTGGGTACTAGTAAAAGAAGATCCTCCTCCACCTCCGCTATTGGCAGCCATACGGCTCCAAAAAGCAACAGCCTCTTCGGGATTATAACCCGCTATAGCCATTAAGGTAAGTCCGATTTTATCCGCTTCACTTTCATTACTTCTACTAAAAGGCAGCATCACACCATACTGACTTCCCAAACCAAACGCCATACCCAAGGCTTGTTTGGTTGATTCTTTACTACCTGAAGTGGCAACATCCAATCCCATGGCAGCTGCTTGTTGTAACATGGCAGCACTCACGCGTTGTTGACCGTGATTGGCTAAAGCGTGCGAGACTTCATGTCCCATTACGGTGGCAATTCCCGCATCTGTTTGACAAATCGGTAAAATTCCAGTAAAAAACACTATTTTACCCCCTGGCATACACCAAGCGTTAACTTCTTTATCGTCAACCAAATTATACTCCCAACGGTAATCATCCAAATATTTAGGATACCCATTTGCCGTTAACCATTTTTCTGCAGCTACGCGAATTTTATTTCCTATTTCTTCAATGCGCTTTGCATCTTTGGTCCCCTTGATCACTTTATGCTCGTTTAAAAACTCGCCATATTGTTGAAAAGACGACGGAAACAAAGAGGCATCTGACACAAATGCCATGGTACTTTTTCCACTAAAAGGATTTGTTTTACACCCGATTAACAAAAGAATTGCCCCCAAGGACAGCACTATTTTTTTCATAATTTTTTTTATTCAAAATTAAAATTATTCTTTTAGGATTTACCACAATTTACTTTTTGTTTTTTTTGGATAGTATTTTTTACTTATTTATTCTTTTCTATCTAGTATTCAAGTTTTTATAAGAAAAAACTACAATTTACACAGAAAGCCATTAAAAAACAAAAGTAAAAAACACCTAATCAACATCCGTTTGAAAAAACACCTCTCTAGAGCAAACAATATCTTTTATATATTTTGTACTTTTGTTTCAAATGCTTTTCAATAATGCAAGACAATTCTAAAAAGGTAAAACATTCATTAGAAATACCGAAATCAATCCTATGGACTGGAAAGTTTTTACAATTTTTCTCTCAATCCTTAGCTGCTAAGTTTGCGCAGAATCTCTTTATTACCCCAATTAAATTCAAAACCCCCAAGAGGGAAAAAGAGATGCTAACCAAAAGTAAAAGGACTAAATTATACGTACATGCAATTAAAAAAGACATTGTCGTTTACGAATATGGTATCAACAAAAAAGCCAATAAAAAAGCCTTGTTGATTCACGGGTGGAATGGACGAGGGACCCAATTGGTCACCATTGCCAACATACTGATTCGCCAAGGGTATGACATTGTCAGTTTTGACGCACCAGGACATGGTTTGGCACCGAAAACCAAAACAAACCTTACCGAATTTATTGCTTCAGCGTTTGAAATTGAAAAGCAATTTGGGCCTTTCGACCTTATTGTTGGGCATTCTTTAGGTGGTATGACAACGATGAATGCCTTGCGCGATGGATTAAAAGCAAAGCAGGCTGTCATTATTGGCAGTGGAGATGTAGTTCAGGACGTCATTGAAGATTTCGTCAAGCAAATTCAACTAAAACCACAAATTGCCAACATCATAAAAATGCGCTTTGAAAAGCAATTTAACCGTACAATGGACAGTTACTGTGTACACAAAGCAGCAGCAGAGATCCATATTCCAGTTTTGATTATCCACGATGAGGATGATATCGATGTTCCAATCAAAGCAGCTTATCAAATTAAGAAACACGCGCCCAACAGTCAATTGATGGTCACCAGTGGATTAGGACACCGCAAAGTATTAGGCGACAAAAAAGTAATTGAACGCATTCGCGATTTTACACAAGAAACGCATTAACACGATTAAAGTAATGAAAAAAGACAAAGATACCACAGCAGAAGAATGGAGAGAACTCCTCACACCTGAGCAGTTCTACGTACTAAGAGAAAAGGGAACTGAACGCCCGTTTACTGGAGAATACAATGATTTTTATGAAACAGGACACTACGCCTGTTCAGGTTGTGGACAGGTATTGTTTGACTCAACAACCAAATTTAATTCACATTGTGGTTGGCCTTCTTTTGATCAAGCCATAGAAGGAAGTGTGGCATATATTAAAGATGTATCACACGGTATGGTCCGCGTAGAAGTTGTTTGTTCCAACTGTCAAGGCCATTTAGGGCATGTTTTTCCTGATGGACCACAAGAGACAACAGGGCATCGCTATTGCATTAATTCCATCTCGATTAAACATCAAAAGTAAGCGATTACTTCCGTTCAAAATAAGGATTTTCCTTATTTTGAACTAATACAATAGCTGTACTTCTTTCAAGGCAAATTCTACCCTTGCTTCCTCTTCCGTTTCTACCACTAATTTCCCATAGCGCGTGACATCGCGAATAATACCGTTAAAACGTTTGCCCTGTGGAATTTCAAAGGCAGAAACTACATCTTTTCGAAACAAGTGCACTTTATACTGTTCCCACAGCGTATCTACTGCCCCACTTGCCCCATTTGTCAAGGTAGAGTATCCTACTGTCAATTCCTTTAGTATAGCTTGTAATAGCTCGTCTTTATTTATTTCCTTTCCGGTTAACAGGCTCAAGGAGCTTGCTTTGCTCATTTCGGGAAACTGCTTTTGATTGCCATTGATTCCTATTCCGACAATTGAGAACACTTCACCTTGCGACTTGAGAATATTTTCGATCAATATGCCACATATTTTCTTATTACAAGACAAAATGTCATTCGGCCATTTGATAAAAAATGGCAGATCGTATATTTTTTTTAAGGCAGATACTACTGCTAATGCAACCATAATATTGAGATCAAACACCCCTTGCACCGATCGAGGATTGCTCTTCAACAACACACTAAAGGTCAGGTTACTACCTGCTTCAGACACCCAACCCGATCCGCGTTGTCCCTTACCTGCAAATTGATTTTCAGTCACAATCGTCGTGAAATTTTCTAAATCACAAGTTGTTAACAAATTCTTTAAATAGGTATTAGTGGATGCAGTGGCATCGAGTTTGATAATATTCATATAAAATTATTGTAGTCTAATCAGAAGCGATTCACTATATTTGAACCCAAAATTAGGAAACATATTTTTGTTAACTTGAAGAAATTTAGATAAAATCAATAAATGACAAACAAAACTATCAACAACGACGAATTGATTGCTAATATTATCAAAGGAATTGAAGCTGTAAAAGGGGAAAACACAACAATTTTAGATTTACGAGAAATAGATAACACACCTTGTGATTACTTCATTATATGTGATGGGAACTCCAATACGCAGGTCAATGCGATCGCGGGTTCTGTTCAAAAAATTGTATCAAAAGAATTACACGACAAACCTTGGCATGTTGAAGGCGAAGTAAATGCTGAGTGGATACTCATGGACTACATCAATGTTGTAGTACACGTATTCCAAAAATCGATTCGCGAATTCTACAACTTAGAAAGCTTGTGGGGTGACGCAAAGATTACAAATATCAACAGCCAATATTAAACTTAAAATTTATTCTTCATGGCGGGAAACATAAAACCAAACCAAAACAAACCCAAATTTAGCCCGTGGATTTTGTATGCGAGCATTGTGGTTATCGTATTGGTTATAAACTTTTTATCGAACGGAAGTGGTGTTGGAGATTCCAAACAACTGAGTCTTTCTAAATTTTTCGATTACCTGAAAGAAGGTAAAGTGGAGAAAGTAGAATTTAATCGTTCTGTTGCTAAAGTATATTTGACAAAAGACGCTTTACAAAGCAAAGATTTTGAAGAATTACAACGAAAATCAATCTTAGGAAAAGAAAGCACAGGACCTCAGTTCGTAACTGAAATTGGAAACTCTGAAATTTTCCAAAAGAAATTAGATGAGGCTGCTGGAGAAGGCAAACTTCTGGAATATAAATCTGAAGCAGAAAGCAATTGGGGAGACTATTTTATTAGTTTCTTACCGATTATCATTATCATTGGATTCTGGTTATTCATGATGAGAAGAATGACTGGTGGCGGTGGTGCTGGCGGTGGCGGACAGATTTTCTCTATTGGAAAGTCCAAAGCAAAACTCTTCGATGAAAAGAATGACATTAAAGTAACCTTTAGTGATGTTGCTGGATTAGAAGGGGCTAAAGAAGAGATCGTTGAAATTGTTGAGTTCTTAAAGAACCCTGAAAAATACACCTCTATCGGAGGTAAAATACCAAAAGGTGCTCTCTTAGTAGGACCTCCAGGAACAGGTAAAACGCTATTGGCTAAAGCAGTAGCGGGTGAAGCAAAGGTACCTTTCTTTTCACTTTCTGGTTCTGATTTCGTAGAAATGTTCGTTGGAGTTGGAGCATCACGTGTACGTGACTTGTTTAAACAAGCCAAAGAGAAATCACCAGCGATTATCTTTATTGATGAGATTGATGCTGTGGGTAGAGCACGTGGAAAAAGCAATTTCTCTGGATCAAATGACGAAAGAGAAAACACCTTAAACCAGTTATTAACGGAAATGGATGGTTTTGGTTCTCATACGAACGTTATTGTATTAGCAGCAACAAACCGTGCGGAAATCTTAGATAAAGCACTTTTACGTGCTGGGCGTTTTGACAGACAGATTTATGTTGACCTTCCAGACGTGAAAGAAAGAGAAGCAATCTTCAAAGTACACTTGCGCAACATTAAAAAAGTAGACAATTTAGATATTGACTTCTTAGCGAAACAAACCCCTGGATTCTCCGGTGCAGATATCGCTAACGTTTGTAACGAAGCTGCTTTAACAGCGGCACGTAAAGACAAAAAAGAAGTGGATATGCAAGACTTCTTGGATGCTGTAGACCGAATTATTGGTGGTTTAGAAAAGAAAAACAAAATCATTACAGTTGAAGAGAAATACGCTATTGCAATACACGAAGCAGGTCATGCTACAGTAAGCTGGATGTGTGAACACGCGGCTCCACTAGTAAAAGTTACGATTGTTCCACGTGGACAAAGTTTAGGAGCAGCTTGGTACTTACCTGCAGAAAGACAAATCGTCCGCACAGAGCAAATGTTAGACGAAATGTGTGCTACTATGGGTGGACGTGCAGCAGAGAAAATTGTCTTTGACAAAATCTCTACAGGAGCGTTAAGCGACTTGGAAAAAGTAGCTAAACAAGCGAGAGCCATGGTTACGATTTACGGACTAAATGACAAACTCGGAAATATTACGTATTACGATTCGTCAGGGCAGAGTGAATACAATTTCAGCAAGCCTTATTCTGAGGATACAGCCAAAGTAATTGATGAAGAAATTTCAAAATTAATCGAAGGTCAGTATGAACGTGCACAAGCAATTTTGACTGAACACAAAGATAAATTGATTCAATTGGCAAATTTACTGTGCGAAAAAGAGGTGATTTTCCAACAAGATTTAGAAAATATCTTTGGCAAACGACCTTTTGACAAACCCGAAACAGTAGAAAACACAATTCAACCTCAATCGGATACAGAAGAAACAATCGCTTAATCAAGCAATTTATAGGAAACTATCTAAAAATCTTAACTTAAAGACTCATTTAAGTTAAGATTTTTTTTATCTTTGAACTTATTACAAACCATCATATTTCGACACTTAACCTATGAGCTTTCTAAAGAAGTTAATTAGCGGATTTATGTCAAAACAAAGTAACGAAGAGGCTAACGATCAAAGAAGTCAATATCTTCCTGATACTGTTATGCCTGTTGATGATTTATTTACTGTAAATTTCAAGAATAACGGTGGTAAGTTTTTATACTGTGACACACAGTCAGAATTGCACGAAACATTTGTCAATGTCTTGTTAGAAAATGATTGGTTTGAAAAAGAAGCACTAACGCATGAAAACCAATTTCATTCGCTTTTAAGAGACAACAACATACACTACATCAATTCCAAACAACCCGTCTTTTTTGTTTCGTCTTGTGAGAGTTTAATTGCAGACGATGGAGCGATCTTATTTTGCGAAAAGCAACTAAGGGATTACAAACCACACGAAATCCCCGATAACATCATTATTATTGCTGCAACTAGCCAAATCACCCGAACAAAGAGTGATGGACTGCGCGAAATCAAAAGAAAATACAGCAGCTCCTTGCCTACTAATATTACGGCAATTAATTGCTTTAAACCTTCTGCCAATCAAGATTTCTTAAGTTATGGCAGATCTCCTAAAAACTTATATTTACTTTTATTAGAAGATCTCTAAATTATGTCAGAAACCCTTAAAAGAACAATATCTGGAATTATCTATATTGTTCTGTTACTAAGTGCAACATTATATGATGTACTTACGTTCAAAATACTCTTTGGATTTTTTATGGTCGTAGCAGCATATGAATTTGCTCGATTAATTAATTTATCGAAATATCTTTGCGTTGGCATTAGTTTAGTTGCTGTATTGGCCATTTTTCAGTCTGCCATTGCACTACCTATACACCTACTCGTTATCCTAAGCTTCTTAATTCTCTTAGCGATAACAGCCGAATTATTTACTACACGCAAGCCCAATCGAAGCCTTCCCGTAAAAATTATTATTTTTCTCGGCTATGTTATTGGAACATTTCTTGCCTTTTTACATCTGCCTTATACAGCAACAGGATATGATCCACAAATCGTTATTGGTATTTTAATTCTAGTATGGACCAATGACACCTTTGCCTATATTGTAGGTAAAAAGTTTGGCAAGCACAAGTTGTTTGAACGCATCTCACCTAAAAAAACGATCGAAGGTCTAGTTGGTGGAATTGTCTTTGCAATTATAGCCTCTCTGGTATTAAATTACTTTTTTACTTCATTAAATGTGTATATTTGGATTGCAAGTGCTATTTTTGTAGGATTATTTGGGACACTTGGAGATCTTGTTGAATCACATTTCAAGCGAGAAGCTGGTGTAAAAGATAGTGGTGCTATCATGCCTGGACATGGAGGTATCTTAGATCGCTTAGACAGTATCTTATTTATCTCTCCCATTTTGTATATCATTTTTCAAATTTTATAAGTCATGTTTCATAAAGAAGGAACTAAAATTATTTTTTTCTCGTTAGTAGTCGCTGTAATCATTATTGTAGTTTTTGATTATTTCATAACGATTGATTGGTTAAGAATGACTTTGTCATCTATTATTCTAGCACTGCTAATCTTAGTGTTACAATTCTTTAGAAATCCAAACAGAACTATTGCTCCAAATGATCAAGTTATTGTAGCACCTGTGGATGGAAAAGTTGTTGTGATTGAAGAAGTTTATGAGCCTGAGTATTTTAAAGATAACCGTTTAATGGTTTCAATCTTTATGTCTCCGATCAACGTACACGTTACGCGTTATGGATTAAGCGGATTGATTAAATACAGCCAATACCACGCAGGAAAATATCTTGTAGCTTGGCATCCAAAAGCAAGTGAAGAAAACGAAAGAACAACTGTTGTGATAGAAAACAAGGTGTTTGGAGAAGTTATGTACCGTCAAATTGCAGGTGCATTAGCGAAGCGTATTATTAACTACGCAAAGCCAGGTATGCAAGCCATTCAAGGAACGGATGCTGGTTTTATAAAATTTGGATCTCGCGTAGATTTATACTTACCGCTTGGAACAAAAGTAGATGTGGTGTTAAACCAAAAAGCTATTGGTAACAAAACGGTAATTGCAAAAAAATAGGAATGAACGAGCAACTAGACAAAGACTTTTTAGAAGCTTACGAGAGAATTTCTAAAGAAGCCAGAAACTTAGCTCCTGATGTTATGCTGCGGATTTACGCCTATTACAAACAAGCGACTAATGGATTAAGTCATCAAGACTTTGAACATATGTCACATGATTTGAAAAAGGCATTCAAATTTAATGCATGGACTCAAGTGAGTCACTTGTCCACTGAAGAAGCTAAATCAGAATATATTAGACTTGCCAAAACAATTTTAGCGAAATAATGAAGAGAATCAAGTCGTTTAACCTTATCCTATACTTCTTTGTAGTTTTAGCAGCAGCATGTGGCAAGAAAAGTGAACGCACGGAAGTTGAAATTCCAAAAAGGGAAACTTTTATCGTGGAGAAAAAATCGGTATTAGGCCAAGAGAAAGTCAAAACCAAACAAGGACCTTTTGACATGCCTCCCCTTTCTTTTCAATACGAAGAGGTAGAAGATCTATTTAAACCTGAAGACTTGGCTTTTCACTATGGTGAATTTCATTTGAATTATGCCAATCGCTTAAATACAGCGATTCACAATAGCCCTTTTGTTACAGATAGTATTGTAGGTATTTTGACGAAAGTAACACCTGCACAAGCAGAAATAAGCAATCTAGCAGGGGCCTATTACAATCACAATTTCTTTTGGCAATCCATACACAAAAACACAACGACAAGTCCCAATGCGAATTTATCCGCTTTGATTACCTCTAATTTCGGTTCATATAATAATTTAAAAGCTGAGATATTGCGTATATCGGTTGAATTTGAAGGATCTGGTTGGTTGTGGTTACTCGTTGATCACCGCAATAATTTAACGTTAATCCCAACAGAAAACAATGCCAACCCTCTTACCTTGCGATTAGGGAAACCTTTATTGGTTATTGATTTATGGGAACACGCGTATTTGTCCTCCTATAAGAATGACAAAGAAAAATACATCAAAGCCTTACTTCCTCATTTAAATTGGGAGTTTGCTAATTTTCAATTGGAAAATAAATAACAAAAAAAGCGAAAGATGTAATCTTTCGCTTTTTTTGTTATTGTTTACAGTTCTCAGCTTACAGTTAACGGTACAACTAACTGTAAACCGTTAACCGTAAACTGTTAACCTCTAAAAAGGAACATCATCATCGTTAAATACATCACGAGCAGGTGGTAGATTTTGAGCCATATTTGCTCCTCCTCCGTTATTTAATGCAGAAGAAAATACGCCATCACTATCAATCAACCCTTCCGTACGAGCATCTTCATCTAAGTTGTCAAACTTACCGTACATCCCCAAGAATTTAAGGCGGATATTATCCAATCCTCCATTTCTGTGTTTGGCTACAATGAATTCGGCTTGACCAGCGGTTGGTGATCGGAATTCATCATCCCACTCTTCGATTTTATAGTACTCTGGACGATAGATAAACGAAACGATATCCGCATCTTGCTCAATCGCTCCAGACTCCCTTAAATCGGACAATAAGGGGCGTTTTGACGTACCACGTGTTTCCACGGCACGCGATAGCTGTGATAAGGCAATTACGGGAATATCCAATTCTTTTGCCAAGGCTTTTAAGTTACGAGAAATCGTCGAAATTTCTTGTTCACGGTTTCCTCCTCCTTTTTGGCTTCCTCCAGCCGTCATAAGCTGTAAGTAGTCAATCACAATCAACTTAATCCCGTATTGAGAGGCTAAACGCCTTGCTTTTGCGCGTAAATCGAAAATAGACAAGGAAGGTGTATCATCAATAAACAAAGGCGCACGTTCCAAGTCTTTTACCTTTACGTTCAGCTGTTCCCATTCGTGTTTTTCCAACTTACCTGTACGCAGTTTTTCCGATGAAAGTCCCGTTTCGGATGAAATCAAACGCGTGATCAACTGAACAGAAGACATCTCCAGCGAGAAAAAAGCTACCCCTGCTCCTGAAGCAATGGCAATATTACGTGCCATGGAAAGTACGAAGGCCGTTTTCCCCATTCCGGGACGTGCTGCAATAATAATCAAATCACTGGGCTGCCATCCAGAAGTCAATTCATCTAATTTATGGAAGCCTGTAGGCAATCCACTTAATCCTTCTTTGGTACTAATTTCTTCGATTCGCTTTTTGGCTTGCGCAACTAAACTTTGTGCAGTTTCCGAACTCTTCTTGATGTTTCCTTGTGTAACCTCGTACAATTTTGCTTCCGCTTTGTCGAGTAGATCGAAAACATCCGTTGTTTCATCGTAAGCGTCTTCGATAATTTCATTTGAAATTCGAATCAAACTGCGTTGAATAAACTTTTGAAGGATGACACGCGAGTGGAATTCAATATGTGCAGAAGAGCTAATTTTTTGGGTTAGACTAACCAAATACGCATCTCCGCCAGCAATATCCAACTTTGCATTTTTTCTCAATTGAGCCGATACGGTCAATAAATCAATGGGTTGGTTACCAACAAACAATTGATCTATCGCCTCAAAAATATACTTATGCCCCTCCTTGTAAAAAGCTTCTGGCTGAAGTATATCAATTACTTCGTCAATCCCCTTTTTATCAATCATCATTGCACCCAAAACAGCCTCCTCAAAATCAGTAACCTGAGGTGGTAACTTCCCTTTTTCCAAAGCAATTACATCTTTAGTAAAAGTGCTGGGATAGGTACGTATATCTTTTGCTTTATCCATAGTGCGAAAATAACTCTTTTTTTTGAACTGCTGTCCGTCTATCGTTCTTTACTATCTATAAAAATAATCTTTTTTTACTTGATTAGAGAACGATTAAAACATAAAAAAATCCGAGTGTAGACTCGGATTTTTTTTATACTTAATCACTTTGTATTAGCTTTTGTATTCTCCCATTTCGAAATACTTTTCCATACGTTGGTCAAGTAATTTATCTAATGGTGTTTTAGCCAATTCTTTGTGTGTTTTTACAATATAGTTACGTACAGATTCGAACGTAGCTTCGCGATCTGAATGCGCACCCCCTAGTGGTTCTGCAATAATATCGTCTACTAACTTATTCTTTTTCATGTCGTAAGAAGTCAGTTTTAAGGCTTCTGCAGCTTGTTCTTTGTATTCCCAGCTTCTCCATAAGATAGAAGAACACGATTCTGGTGAAATTACAGAGTACCATGTATTTTCTAACATCGTTACACGGTCACCTACACCAATACCTAAAGCTCCACCTGAAGCACCCTCACCGATAATAATACAGATGATTGGGACTTTGATACGGAACATTTCGTAAATATTACGTGCAATAGCTTCACCTTGTCCTCTTTCTTCTGCTTCTAACCCTGGGTATGCCCCTGGCGTATCGATTAGCGTTACAATTGGAATATTGAATTTTTCAGCCATTTGCATTAAACGCAACGCTTTTCTGTACCCTTCTGGATTTGCCATCCCGAAGTTTCTATACTGTCTAGTCTTTGTGTTGAATCCTTTTTGCTGCCCTACAAACATAAAACTTTGATCTCCGATTTTACCTAATCCACCGATCATGGCTTTATCGTCTTTTACATTTCTATCTCCGAATAATTCTAAAAATGTATCACCACAAAGCGCTTTAATATAGTCAACCGTATAAGGTCTATTTGGGTGTCTTGACAATTGAACACGTTGCCAAGGACTCAAATTTTTATATATGTCTTTCTTTGTCTCTTCTAATTTTTTCTCGATTTGTGAGCAAGTTGTCGATACATCAACATCAGATTCTTCCCCGATTAACGTACATTTTTTTAACTGCTCCTCAAGTTCTTTAATAGGAAGCTCAAAATCTAAATATTCCATTTATGAATAATTTTTAGTTTCAATTACTAATGACAAAGATAAAATTTTCCTCTATATAGACCTCTATATTTTGGCAACTTTTATCTTTTTCCTGTTTTTAACAATCGCGTTTAACACGACTGTACTCAATATTAACAAAGCACCGATATAAAATTCGGTACTCATTTTCTCACTATCTCGGAATACGAGAATCGCTAAGAGGATCCCATATACTGGTTCTAAATTAACGGTAAGCATCACAGTAAAAGGGGTGATGTATTTCATTACATAAACAGACCCAATAAAGGCAAATGCGGTACAAAACGTTCCTAACACTAACAGCCAGAGCCAGTCCGATGTTGTTACATCAAAGAATTCTGCTGTAAATCCGCCGCTAAAAAACAAATAGATAGACAAGATAAGTAATCCACCGACCATTTCATAAAAGGTAATCACTGAAGCGGATGAATGGTGTGCTAATTTGCCATTTATAATAGAAAATATTGCAGACAAGCAAGCGGCTATCAAGGCTAAAATAATTCCTTCTACATATTCCGTACTCACGCTAAAAATAAGTGCTAAAGCACATACGACAATAAATCCGAAGAATACTTCGTATCCAATTATCTTGCGTTTATAAAAAATAGGTTCCAGAATAGAGGTGAAAAAGGCACCTGTTGATAGACAAGCTAACGTAACAGATACGTTTGACACTTTAATTGCCCAAAAAAAAGTAAGCCAATGCAAGGCAATTACTACCCCTGCGGCTAAAAAAATGGCAATATTGCCTTTACTTTCTTTTATTGTTTGACGTTTAAAAGCAAACAATAAAATTAAGGTAATTACTGCAATTACAATGCGATACCAAACCAAGGGCAACGCTTCTAATGTAATTAAATTACCTAAAATAGCTGTAAAACCCCAAACAAAAACAATAAGGTGTAACAGCAAATGACTCTTAAAATTATCTCCGAGCATTTCGCAATAAAAATATGGCTAAAATTGAAAATGTAACATTGGGAATCCACACGGCCACCAAAGGCGACATACTAGAAGCTTCCGCTAATACACTAAATATTTTATCAAAGAAAACGTATATAAAAGCTAAGGCAATACCGATAGCTAAGTTAATTCCCATACCCCCTCTTCGCTTCATGGAAGAAACTGATACGGCAATAATAGTCAAAATAAAGGCTGATACGGGCACGCTGTACTTCTTATACAAGACCACCAAGTGCACATTGATATTTGATGAACCGCGCATGCGTTCTTTCTCAATAAATCGCTTTAATTGACCTAAGGTCATCGTCTCCGCAGCATAAACCACAGGACTCAAATCGTCAATATCAAATTCCAGTTGTAATTCTTTAGCATCGGCGAATTCTAAAATATCATTCGCATCCCCAACCTCGCGTTTCACGTAATCATAGAGCGTGTACATTTTAGTTTCTGCATTCCATTCAATACGCTTGGCTTCTATCTTAGAAACTAGTCGATTACCGTCAAAATCTTCTAATGTAAAATTATATCCTGTATTGGATCCATAATTAAAATTACTCACGAAAATAAATTCGTTAGCATTAATCTGTTTGAATACATTTTGACTTTCCCGAACCTCGTCTCTTTTTAAGTATTTATAGCGATAATCATTGTATCCTGCACTTGCTTTAGGCACGATATACATCGACATAGCAAGTGACAGAAGTGAAATTAGGGTTGCTCCGATTAAATAGGGGCGCAAGAATCGAGTAAAAGAGATTCCTGAGCTCAAAATAGCAACAATTTCTGTGTTATTTGCTAATTTGGAAGTAAACCAAATGATCGAAATAAACAGAAATATTGGAAATAGCATATTGGCAAAATACACCGTAAAATCCAAGTAATACAGTACCGTTGCTTGTAAAGGCACTTTGTTCTCGAGGATTTTATTAATCTTTTCTGAGACGTCAATAACAATACCAATAGGTACAAACAGCAAGAGCATCACAAAAAAAGTGGCTAAATATCGCTTTAAAATATACCAATCTATAATTTTCATCTGTAAACTACTTTTGCTATTTGACGTTAGTTGATTTTACAATCTTTCTCCCAGTTGCTTCACCATTTTATTTTTCCAAGTCGTGAAAGTTCCCGCCAAAATTTGTTGACGTGCCTCACGTACTAACCACATATAAAAACCTAAATTGTGAATCGATGCAATTTGTTTTCCCAAAGATTCATTAGCTGCAAATAAATGGCGTAAATACGCTTTTGAGTAAGCAGTATCAACCCATGTATGCCCCATTTCATCAATGGGTGAGAAATCATTTTCCCACTTTTTATTTTTCATATTCATGATCCCATTAGCGGTAAATAACATTCCGTTTCTTGCGTTACGCGTAGGCATGACACAGTCAAACATATCTACACCAAGGGCAATATTCTCCAAAATATTGATAGGTGTTCCCACTCCCATCAAATAACGAGGTTTATCTTCTGGTAAGATCGAAGTAACCACATCGGTCATGGCGTACATTTCTTCTGCAGGTTCTCCAACAGACAGTCCTCCAATAGCATTTCCTTCTGCCCCAACATTGGCGATATACTCTGCTGATTGTTGACGTAAATCTTTATACGTACTTCCTTGAACGATTGGGAATAAGGCTTGTGAATACCCGTATAATTCAGGAGTTTTATTAAAATGAGTCACACAGCGATCCAGCCAACGATGTGTCATGTGCATAGAACGCTTTGCATAGCGATAGTCACAAGGATAAGGCGTACATTCATCAAAAGCCATGATAATATCCGCCCCAATCGCACGCTGTATTTCCATTACGTTTTCGGGGGAAAAGAAGTGATAAGAACCATCAATATGCGATTTAAACTTTACGCCTTCTTCCTTAATTTTTCTATTTGCAGATAGGGAATACACTTGGAATCCCCCACTATCAGTCAAAATATTGCGGTCCCAATTCATGAATTTATGCAAACCACCTGCTTGCTTTAAAATTTCTACCTTTGGTCGTAAGTATAAATGATAGGTATTCCCTAAAATAATATCGGGGTTAATTTCTTCTTTCAACTCACTTTGGTGTACCCCTTTTACTGTTGCTACTGTTCCAACAGGCATAAAGATAGGTGTTTCAATTACACCGTGATCCGTAGTAATTTTTCCAGCACGCGCACGTGACTGTACATCAGTATGTAATAATTCGAACTTCATATTATCTATTTACAGCTTGCAAAGATAATTTAAAACTAGTCATCAACCTTAGTTTTAATTTTTTTTTCTACTTTCTAAAAAATGCGGTATTTGAATACAAGCACGATTACAATAGGTGCACCGAAAATTGCCGTAATGGCGTTAATTGGCAATAAAACATTCCCATTGACTTGCGTGATGATATCGCAGAGTAGCATCAAGACACTCCCCATCAACATACAGGTAAACAACAAACTGCGGTGGGTATTTTTTTTGCTTATCATGCGGGCCATATGAGGGACGGCCAATCCGATAAAGGCAATTGGTCCCACAAAGGCCGTTGCTCCACCAGCTAATAAGCTTGTGGTAATGATAATTATATTTCGCGTTTGCTTGACCTTAATTCCCAACGAAGCAGCATAGGCATCTCCTAACAACAGCGCATCTAGTTGGCGAATTAAAAAGAACGCCATTCCTATACCTATAATGACAACAAGTCCAAAGAGCAGTAACATCTCTTGTGTGAGATTGCCTAAACTTCCCGATAGCCAAACTACGTATTTTTTCAATTGATCTGCTTCGCTAAAATAGCTCAATAAGGCAATCACTGCATTGGCAAAACTACCAAACATCAGCCCTACAATTAGCACTGTAATGGAGTTTTTCACTCGTTGCGAAACAGCTAGTACAAGAAGTAACAACAGCAGGCTTCCCAATATAGCCGTAAGAAGTAAAGTATAAGAAGATGTCAAATAAGGCACCATAAAAACGGGCAAAAGCGTTCCGCCCAGTAAAACAAGAGCCACACCAAGTCCAGCACCTGCACTAACACCTAAAACATAAGCTTCGGCCATGGGGTTTCGGAAGAGCGTTTGCATCAACAACCCACTAACAGACAAGGCCATTCCCACGAGAATAGCAACAAGCGCTTTGGGCAGACGGTAGTGCAAAACAATATAGTTCCACGAGGGTTTTATTCCCTCTTGTCCTGTGAGAATATCCCAGACCGAAGCCAAGGGAATTTTGACACTTCCCCATGAGAGATTCAACGCGAAAAAAAAGAGAAGCAAGAGTATCCCAACTCCCCAACCTAACTTTTGCCTCATAACTCCAGCATATTTTAGTGTAGTTGTTGATAAAAATGAGGCTGATATCCCGGTACTAATTCAGGATGTAAGACGTGAATTAAATCTTTGAGTACCCAATCAGGTCGCAATACTCCTATTTCATAAAATAGCGATCCTCCCGTAAGTCCTTTTGCTGGTGCAAAAGAATATATTTTTTTACTTTTAAAAGCCTCAAATTCTTTGTAATGTGGATTGGCAGCTGCTAATTCGGCAAGGGATTCATAGTGTCCTGGATTGATCCAGAATTCTGCTTGTTGTGCTTTTTCTAGCACTTGTTCAAAGGACAACGCTAAACTACCTACTCCTTGTGTATCTTTCCACAAATAATCCGTTTGTGCGTCTTTAAAGTAAACAGCGGCCCAACTCTTGCCTTCTGGTAAATACCAAACATCGGAATACATCGCTCCACTCATCACCGTTGGTCGTTGCTGTACGCCTTGAACTAGTTGAATTGTAGCTAGATAATCTGCTGCTATTTGATCAAAAAATTGCGTAGCTTCTTTTTCTTTGTCGTATAAAAGGCCGATAAGCTTTATCCACTCAGCTTTCCCCAAGGGTGTTTGCTCCGTCCAATCTCCATTGTATAAAATAGGAATACCTGCATTGGCAATTGTTAGCAGGCTTTTATCTTCCTTATCCAGGGCAAAGGCCATTAATACATCCGGTTGTAAATCTAAAATTACCTCAACATTGAGTGCCTCATTTTGACCTACTTCTTTGATTTTACCTAAGTCGATTTGTTGTCTTACAGCTGCTGTTGAAACATAATCCAAACCTGCAAAGCCAATCAAAGAAGGGACTTCATTCAGTACATCCAGAGCGGGAATATGTGTGGTAGCCGTTGATACAAGCCTTTGAATTGGAATTTGAATCTGTGGATATTTTTGAAGAGAATCAGGAACCTGTGCACTTGCTCTTTTCAATACATAAGTAAAATGCATTGGAGCATTTACCCAAGGCTGTGTGACGTTTACTACATAAACATCATCATAGCGAGCAAATGTAAAACCTTTGGCATAGGTTACGGTAGCTTGTGTTGCTTGCTGTACAATCGGTTCTTTTACTTTTTCCTTGCAATTGGAAAACAACAAAAATAACGTACACCCCAAAAAATAAAAAGCTAATTTTTTCATGTATTCAACTGTTTGTTTACAAAAATAAACTTATTTCTTCGATTGAAGGGTAAGTAGTTTGTTCTTTGCGCGCTTTGTGAGCTTGGTTTACAGCTAATGGTAATCCGTTTAGCGTTTACCCCTAAAAAAACTATCCTTCCAAAGTAGAAGGATAGTTTCACTCAAAAATCATTAATTAAAATAAAGCCGTTTAATTTTACATTTTATATCTTTCTTTTTATAAAATCTAAATTGAAACTTAATAGTTTCTAACCATAAGCGGATAAAAACTTCTTTGGAATTTCTTCCAATTAATTGAGCATAATGCTCTGCCATTTTTTCAATATCTTGGATATTCGTAGTCAAATGGGCTAAATTTTTCATTCGAAGCGAAAAAGACATCGCTTGATTAAATTTCATTCGATTTAAGTCGACCAAATAAAATTTATAGGTTCCATCCTGTTGTTTTTCGATTAGCGTATTCCCGGGGGAATGATCCAAAAACATAATTCCCTTTTCGTGCAATCCATAAGAAAATCGAACAAATTCTTCCAAAATTACCTCTCGGTCGGGATAATTCTTTTGTGTAATTAAATCGCGGTATGTTATTTCGGTATCCACAAATTCGGAAATATAATAGGTGTTTCGAATAGTTGTGGCAGTACTGTATTCAAAATACGCGACTGCTTGTGGATTAGCTACTTCTAGTGCTTTTAATTTTTCTGCATGTTCAAAGGATCGCAATCCTTTGGGTTTTCTAAAAAATCTATACACGCGTTTATTAAATGCATTGGGTATTTTAAAGGCTTTAATCGCTACGCGTTGTCCGGTTGATAAGGTGACCAGCTTAATGGAGTTTCGACTGCCTTTAAAAAGATAAGTAGTTAATTCCTCATAGTTTTCAATTAGTTTTGTTAATTCTTCTTCTTGCTTTTGATATAAGGGATGTATTTCTTTTTTTACCCTTAGTTGAGTCATAATTATATTACTTTTTATTAACAGCCAAGTTACCTCTTTCCAAGGAAACTCCTTTTCGCTTGTTAAAAAACACAACTAACTAAAGAACAACATATTACAAATCAAAAAAGAATACAAAAACGAACAATATCCATTTTCATCTAGTCTAAATTAATTAAGGAAATCGTTGTAATTTCTCTCCTTAATCTCCAATAAAATTTCACTAAAGATACTTTCCCACTCCTCTTAGTACATCTTTTTAAATTACTGTAACTGGGAGTCTTACCGATTTTAGTTTTTTTCATTTTTATCGAATTGATGTTCTTTGTCCTTGAAAGAATCATTTTTATCGATAAAAGGAGGTATTCGATACATTTTAACCATCTTTAGTTCTAAACATTCCGAACCAACAAGTGTGTTTTAATTTTATTTATTTACTTTTCCCCTTTTAGTTCTTAGACCGTTTAAAATGTTAATATATGTTAACTCCTCTGTTTTTTTTGCGTTCTTTCGCTTATTTCTCCTGGTTTACCTATACGATAGGAGTCATTTTTTCGTTCCTATACTAGGCGTTCACGAAGTTAAGTGTGGTATAAATAGGTTGAAAATTAGCTTGTCATCACAGATTTTGCGGATATCATAAGGTATCATATCTACATTTATGTGTTAATTGCGTGTACAGCTTGTAAATTTTATTGTTTAGTTCTTGTTTATTTCAGAATAAAAACTAATTTTGAGAAAGATAAAAATTAACATTTTATTAAACTTTCACTTTCGTGTAATACTAATACTATGCAACTAAATATGAAAAAACTTTTATTTCTAGCACTATCATTATCAATCCTTTCAACATCTTGTAGTACATCGGATGATCCTTTTGTAGAAGTACCACAAGGTCCAAATCTTGACAACGGATTAATTATATTAAATGAGGGAGGTTTTCAATTAAATGATGCATCCATTGGATTTTCGGCTTTTACTTACGATAAATACTTCGAAGACCTAGCTAAAACGCCTGAAAAAGTATTAGGAGACCTTGCGCATAGTATTGCTTTTAAAGAGAACAAAGCATATGTAGTAGTAAAAGGATCAAATACAATTGAAATTTTTGATCGTTATACGTTTAAGCACCTAGAAACAATTACAGACGGATTGAGCAAACCACTTTATATTGCGTTTGCCAATAATAAAATGTACGTAACCAACGAAGAAGCACAATCGGTTTCAGCTTACGATGCAAACAACAAATTCATCAATGAAATGGCTATGGATGCTCCAGTAGGACAAATCTTAGCTTGGAACACTAAATTGTATGTACAAAAAAATATTTCTGAAACCAAAAGTGAGATTGTTGTTTTAAATGCTGACTTTGCGGTTACTACAAAAATAGCGATTGACAACGAATTGAAAGGAATATCCACACTGGGTGATTTCGTTTATGCGATTTCTTCTACGACAGACAAATCTTTCTTCTATAAGATTGATGCGCATAGGGATCAAAAAGTTACTGAATTCTTTTCAACGAGAAATATCAAAGCAACCAACCTACGTTTAGACAACAACGATCTGTACTATACGAGTATGAATAATGTTTACAACTGGAAACCCAATGACAAAAATGTACAGACAATACCTGTGCTAAGTATTCCTGAAGATAAATTCAACGAGGCTTCAACCTTTTACGGATTTAACGTTATTAACGGTTTTGTTTACATCGGAGATGCAGGAGATATGAACGAGGAAAGTACAGTAACCGTTTATCAAAAAGATAAAAAAGTAAATAGCTTTAAAGCGGGAATTTTAACCAACAACTTCTACGCTAATTTTAAAAGATAAAAAAAGAGTCCGAATGGACTCTTTTTTTATGCTTTACCTTTCACACTATCTTCCCAAAACATGACAATAATTCCATTATATTTTATATTTTTACGATATTATTAATTTAGTTCGCAAGAATAATGAAGAACAAAAAAAATTTCACCTACTTCATTGGTGGTATATTGGTTGTTAGTTTACTTGTGTTGATTGTACAAACGCAATACCTGAAAACAACACAATCAACAGCTACAGAAACCAACCTTGGTACATTTACCAATCCGGAAGTGGCTTATCAGGAATGCAAGTCCATTTTATCCGATGTTTCTAAAGCCTTAAACACTAGCGATACAACTAATTAGAAAAGTATGAAACGAATGATATCTTATGTCTTGATTTGCTTTGCTTTTTTCTCAGTAAATCTCGCTTTCGGGCAAGACAGTTTTTCAAAATTTGAGAAGAACAAAAACATCAACAATGTCGTCGTAAACAAAAAGATGTTTGAAATGATGGCAAATGTCAAGGTTGAAGCGACCAATGCCGAAGAAAAACGCTATTTTGATCTGATCAAAAAACTAACGAGTTTACGCGTTTTCAACACCAAATCGACGGAGGATAAAAAAGCAATGACCTCCACAGTTCAAGAGTATATACAAGCCAAAGGTTTAAAAGAGCTTGTAAATAAAAAGGATAACGACGCAAAAATCACCATCTATATTGATCAAGCGGGAACGAATCAAAATATTTCGGAACTAGTCATGCTCAACGACAGTGTGGATCCCTCAAAAGAAACAGTTTTGGTACTGATTACGGGAAGTTTTAGTTTAAGCGAACTGTCTTCCTTAACCAAAAAAATGAATCTCCCTTTAGGAAATACCTTAGATAAACTATAAAATAACAGCGCCTCTTTTAAAAAAAAGAGGCGTTTTTTATTATTCATCATAATATGATGACATTTATCATTCTATATTATTATTATTTTTCATAAATTAGTACAGAATAACATAAATAAACACGTATTATGAACTTAATGAATTTACCACTGTACAATTTTGCTAATGGCACATTTATGATCATTATCTTTGGATTAGTATGTGTAGGCCTTGTTGTGGCGATCTTCTTATTTATGGGAGGAGGCTCTAAAAACAACGATGAAGATCAACAAGAGTAAAAGATAACAGCGATACCAAACAAATGAGAAAAATTGTGATGAGCGACCATCACAATTTCTTCTTTTTGCTCTGCGTAGGGCTAATTTTTTTGTGCTTTATATGGAAGGCATTGCCGTACACAATTCAATTAAAAAACCATTGCAATCAGTCACATAGGCAACGGTTTGCCCCCATGGCTTTACTTTAGTTGCCTCATACAAAGTCCCGCCTGCTTCCAAAACTCGCTCCACCGCGTGTTCTACCTCTTCTACCACAAACCCAAGTTCAATACCAAAGGCTTTTTCTTTATTCACACGGACATATCCTTTTGATAGATTCGATGCTGCTAGCGCTTCAGCGGCAAAAGCCAAGGTAGTCTCTCCAGATTGTAATTCCGCATAATCCCCTTCTGGTGTACAAAATCGACGTTGAAAACCAAAGGCCTTTTCATAAAATTGCAAGGTTGCTTCAACTTCTGCTACATATAAAATGGTATAACGATACTGTATCATCTCTCCTTTTTTACTCAAAGATACAACTTGATTTTCGCATTAAAATCTACGAAATAGTGATTTTTTATCATTCTTATCGTTTTCTAACCTACCATTAAATTTCTTTAATGTTAATTTTCAATTACTTATAAGTTTTATTTTTGTAAAAAAAATCTGCTTATGAATATTCTACTAGTTGAAGATGAAACCAATGTATCGAATTTTATCCGCAAAGGATTAGAAGAAAGTCAGCATAAAGTTACCTTAGCGTATGAAGGTTTTATGGGATTAAAACTTGCTATGGAACACGAATTTGACCTCATCATACTTGATGTCATTCTCCCTAACATCAATGGTTTCGAAATTTGTCAGGAAATAAAAAAAAACAAATCTGATATACCGGTTTTAATGCTCAGCGCTTTATCGACCTTACACGATAAAATCAAAGGCTTTAATATGGGTGCAGATGATTACTTAACCAAGCCCTTTCACTACGAAGAACTCCTGTTACGCATCAATGCCTTAACGCGCAGAAGTAAAATGACTATGCCTAGTTTACTGTATAAAGTAGATGATTTGGTTATGAATTGCTTCAAGAAAAAAGTATACCGCAAAGAAATCGAAATTAACCTTACCCAAAAAGAGTACCACTTATTGGAATATTTTTTACTAAACAAAAACCGAGTTTTAAGTCGAGCGCAAATTGCAGAGGCTGTTTGGGGTATTGATTTTGACAGAGGAACGAACCTCATCGATGTATACATCAATTACTTGAGACGAAAAATAAATAAAAACCACGAGACACCCTTGATTCAAACCGTCATCGGTATGGGCTATATATTAAAAGATGAACAATGAAGATAAGAACCCGTCTATCCCTTCAATTTATTGGTTTGTTCGCTATTTTGTTATTGAGCGTCTTAACGTCTATCTACTTTGTTGTTGCTACGCAGTGGAAAAAGAATTTCTTTCGTCAACTAGAGGATCGCGCAGTAACAGTGGGACACAATTATCTAGCCGAAGACAACTTTACGGAAGCCGAATACAAAGAAGTACTGCGTAAATTTCCGCGTACGCTGCCCAAAGAGCAAATCAGAATCTACACCTCTGCTTTTGAACCAACCTATATTGCGGAACAAGAGCTACGATGGGACAAAGCCCTCTTACACCAAATTTACCTTCATAAAAAAGTACAATTCAAACAAAAAGGCGATTATATCGTTGGTGTTTTTTATGAGGACAATTCTGGTGATTACATTATTGTCGCCAAGGCTACCAATGAAAATGGAGAAAAAGCCCTGCAACAATTGCGTACCATTATGCTGTTTAGTCTTTTCATTGCCTTGATCATTACTTTTATTCTTTCTCGCATTTTTTCTAACTCCTTATTGAATCCCATTAAGAGTATCATCAATCACATTCAGAATAAAGACGTAGAGAATTTGGTACAACCGATTCCTGTGGAGCATATGTCTAACGATGAAATTAAGATCTTGAGCCATACAATCAATACGCTATTTTTACGCCTTCACGATTCTTTTGACCATCAACAATCGTTTGTTTCTCATGCCTCACACGAATTAAAAACGCCAATCGCTTCCATGATGGGCAATGCGGAAATTACCTTGCGTAGTCCGCGTTCTACCACAGAATATAGAGAAGTACTAGAAGGCATTGTCAAAGATGCCAGTCATATTGATCGCATTATCAACAATCTTCTTACCCTTTCTCAGCTAAACAATGCTCGTTACTCTTTGGAAGAAACGTCTTTTGAAACTTTTTGGTGGACTGTTATTGATCATCTCATAGCTAAACAGAAGGAGTTAAATCTTCATCTGGAGTTGGAAACACAGGAAGAATTATATGCCTTATACTTCATTGGAAATTCACATTTACTCGAATTAGCCATTTCAAACATTATTCTCAATGCGCATAAATTCTCTCATCATGCTCCGATTGAACTAATCCTATCCACTGATGAACAATCTATTATTATTGCAATTGTCGATCAGGGCATCGGTATTCAAAAGGAGGATTTGGACAAGCTATTTCTTCCGTTCTTTCGATCGCCAAATGCTCTGGGGATTAAAGGAACAGGCTTGGGATTGTCTTTAGCCTATAAAATTGTTGAATTACACAAGGGAACACTAACGGTTCAATCAGTCCTAAATGAGGGAACGACAGTAACCTTCCGACTTCCCAAGCGCATTAAACACCGAGATTAATTTTTTTTAATCGCTTTTTAATCGCTTCTTTATCTCGATTTAAAGCGCTTTTAATCTGAGCGAAATAGGTTTGTATCATCAATTAATACAAACTGCAATGCATAAAACGAAAAGACTCTTAGCTACATTCATTTGTTGTTTTGGTTTATTAAGTGCTCAGGCTGACGATAAAAAAGCGCCTATAGTAGTACGAGATGCTGAAACCCACCTCCCCTTACCTGGGGTAACAATTGAAAATATAAGCAAAAAAGAATATAGCTTTACTTTAGAAGATGGCTCATTTGATTTGACTATAGAAGAGGAGGAAACAATAGAATTAAGATTATCCTATTTGGGGTATAAAGAACTAATTTTAAGCTTTCCTACGAGTGAAATTCCCGATACGATTGACTTACTCATTGAGGAAAATGTATTAGATGGGATTGTCATAACGGGCTATACCAAACAATCCAAATCACGCACAACGGGGGCTATTGGAAAAATTGAAGCGAAGGCATTGAATCAATTGCAGGTGAGTTCGATGGATCAGGCCCTACAAGGCCAAGTACCGGGCTTGTATGTGGCCTCTCCCTCTGGTCAACCAGGAACACCAGGACGGGTAACCATTCGCGGTATTGGTTCTTTACAAGATGAAAACACCAATCCACTATACATCTTAAATGGCCTCCCTATTTCACCCGAAACCTTTACTGCTTTACCTGCTGATGATTTTGAAGACATCACCGTTTTAAAGGATGCTGCCGCAACCGCACAATATGGTTCACGAGGAGCCAATGGGGTTATTGTTATTACATCCAAGAGAGGCATTCCACAATCTCCATTACGTGTGACCTATCAAACCCACTATGGTTTTGCACAAGCCAACAACCGCAAATGGGACATGATGAATACCAATCAACGGTTGCAATTTGAAGAAATGCTAGAAGATCCCAACCTACCTGGTTGGGCCTATTCATCAAAAAACCCGTATAAATTGGTTGATGGAGCTGCAGTAGCTAAAACGGAGGAAGACTATGTACACGATGCCCAACGCCTAGAGCAAATTAGACAAACGAACATCGACTGGCGCAAGAAAATCTTACGCAAGGGAATCATTCAATCCCATGCCTTGAGCTTAAGCAGTGGAAGTGAAAAAACACAACACTATACTTCATTTAATTACTATAATCAAGAAGGCGTTTTATACAACTCTGGTTTAGAACGTTTTACTATTAACTCCAATATTCACCACCAGAGTAAACGCTTGAAGGCTGATTTCTTCATCAACCTGGCACATAGCAACAGTAAAGAGTCTGAATCGGACTTTGACGTCAGCGAAACCAATCCAGTAGCTTCTCTTTACTTTGCTTTGCCCTATGAGAATCCCTATGACGAACACGGGCAACTGCAACCTGGTGCCAATCGATTTGGAACAAATGCACTGGCCATGTATCAGGATGTCAACCGCAAATCAACCAGCGTAAAAGGTGTCGTTTCTGGAAATTTCTCCTATGCCATTACTGATGAGTTGAAGCTAACTTCTACCTTAGGGGTTGATTATGCTAAGTACTCCAATACACATCGCATCAAACCCGATACCTATTTTGGGTCTTTAGTAGAAGAAGGCGGTCAAGGCATGTACAGCCAAGGTGATCAGAACAAAATTAGCACCATGACGAACTTGGGGTTCAATTACCGAACACAATGGGATCAGCATGAATTGGAAGCTATTGGATTAGTAGAGATTAACCGCTATACATACGACTATCACGGTTTTACAGGCTTTGGTCTTATTTCGGGCTTCGATCAAACTCCCTCAGGAATTACACCTGGAACGGCAGAAAATGACTTTATCCCCAAAGTAGAAGGCGGCGCTTCTGAAAATGTCTTACTCTCACAGGTTGCCTTATTGCGCTATTCTTATGAGAATAAATATACGGTAAGTGGAAGTTTGAGAAGAGATGGTTCTTCACGCGTTCCTTCAGACAATCGCTATAAATACTTCTATGCGCTTGGTGGGAATTGGAATATGAAATATGAGGATTTTCTCCTAGACAATGAGGTAATCTCTACAGCAAGAATGCGTATAAGCTATGGATTAACAGGAAATGCCAATGGGTTTGCTAGTGATTTCGGTTACCGCCGTTTGTATGGCCCTGGACAATACAATGGGCAAACAGGATTGGTGCCTACGACTCCTGGAAATACAAATTACACTTGGGAAATGAATCGCATTTTTGACCTGGGTGTTGAAATGGGATTCTTTCACAATCGCCTAGTGACTGAAATTGATTTCTACAACCGCATCACCAATGATTTATTTATTGACCGTACCTTATCCATGACCTCAGGTTTTGAATCGTTACCTGCTAATTTAGGAAAGATTCGCAACCGTGGAATTGAATTCAGAATTTCTGGAGACCTAATTCGCCAAGGGGACTTTACTTGGAACATGGGACTCAACCTCGCGTTTAACAAAAATAAAATCTTGAGTTTGGGAGAAGAAGACGATATTGTAACCGAAGATTATTCCATCCATCAAGTAGGAAAATCACTTGGACACTTCTATATGGTTCGTTGGGCTGGTGTAAATACACAAACAGGTGCTCCTCAATACTTGGATAAGGAAGGAAATATCACAGCAGAATACGATCCTGAAAATGCCGTACTCGTAAAAGGCAGTTTTGATCCATCTTGGAAAGGAGGAATCACCACCAGTTTTCGTTACAAAAACCTAGAAGTTAGTGCTTTATTCTCTTTTATCAAGGGAATGTATCGCCTAAATACGGGTGAATTTTACCGCACAGCAGCAGATCCTAATTACCGCATTTACAACCAATCAACTAGTATGTTAGACCTGTGGCAAAAGCCTGGAGATGAAAGTAGCAATCCACATCCTAGCTATACGCGATACTTAACCGATCGAGAGCTACAACGCGCCGATTATATCAAGCTGAGAAATTTGAATGTCAATTACAAATTTACAGGCTTGGGAAGAGCGAATAAGTTGATCAAAGAGGTATATGTCTTCGCTCAAGGATCAAACTTAATCACTTGGACCAAGTGGAAAGGGCAAGATCCAGAAGATGACAACAATTGGTACCAATATGAATACCCTCTTCCTCGTACCATCACCGCTGGGTTAAAAGTAATTTTTTAAAATAATACACCACATGAATAAAGCAATATATACGATAAAAAGATTCTTACTCACCGTGATTACTGTAGGTGTTTGTAGCAGTTGTGATCACTTGTTAGACCTTGATCCCAAAGAAAATATTGACTCCGATCAGCTGTACAAATCAGTGCAATACTTCGAATATGGCGTTGTAGGCGTGTACAATAATTTACATGTAGAATACTCTACTTTATTAGGGGCTGTACTGGCAGACGAGTGTAAATTGAGCCACGAAAATACGGGGGTAGATGGTTATGCGGTTCAACTTAACCGTTGGACCTATAGCTCAGATGACGACCTGTTACACGAAACATGGAAGGACTACTACCATGCGTTGTATAAGATCAATACGCTACTAGAGAATATGCACCGTGTTCCTCAGGAAACAACAGCTGACCAAGAGGCTTTGAACATACTAGCAGGCGAGTTAAAAGGACTACGTGCCTTTGTTCACTTTGAACTGCACCGCATTTTTGGCGAATCGGATGACCTAGGCAAGCAAGCCTTGACTATTCCGTATGTAACCGATACGGATCTATTTAAAAAACCAGGCAAAATGACACAGGCTGATTTTTATACCCTGTTGTGGAAGGATATTCAAGTTGCAGCAGAAAACCTCAACAATAAGCAGGCACCCGCTCGTTTTTCTGTTGATGCAACACAAGCTCTAGCCGCTCGTGTCTCCCTTTATCAAAAGAATTACGCTCAAGCGATTGCCTATACCTCCCAAATTATCAATGCTTATCCCTTGGCAACTACAAACCAATACGCTGCAATGTGGAGGCAAAATCAAACAGAAGAAGTAATCTTTAAACTAGCGAGAAACAATGATGATGAACTTCGCCCTAATACACTGTGGTATAATTTTAATACGGGGAAAACACTTTTTTATGCCGCTAGTAAACTAAATCAGCTATACACAAAAGACGATATTCGCGCTACCCTTTTCTTTGGAACATCAGACCCTAATCAAATTGCCAAATACGCTGGAGAAAATCACGAAAATAGAATTAGCGATTTACCGGTTTTCCGTTCATCAGAGCTGTACTTAATTCGCGCAGAAGCCTATCTAAAAACAGGGGCTACCACACTAGCACTGGAAGACCTACAAACCCTTCAACAAGCGCGATCAACAGCTACAATCAAACCAACACAAATCGATGAAGCGATGATCTTAAAAGAACGCTACAAGGAGTTAGCTTTTGAAGGACACCGTTATTTTGATTTAAAACGATTGGGAAAACCTTTGGAAAGAAACAAAGAAGACCTAGCAGCCCCTAGCGACTTACCTCTGCTCGCTTTTGGAAGTCCACAGTATCAATTGCCTATTCCTCTAAAAGAAATACAAAGCAATCCGAATTTGGGGAATGGTGAATGGTGAGTGGTGAAGAGTAGAGATGGGAGATGGGAGATGGGTGAAGGGAGAAATCGTAGCGAAGTAAAAATCGGAACGAAGTGAAAATCGGAACGCAGTGTAGATTCATCGAACACCGAAACAAATATAAAATCAGTGAGATATATTCATCGAACACCGAAACAAATATAAACTAGATGAGATATATTCATCGAACAAAAAAAACTGTTTTTCGGCTTTTGGTTCATTACATCTAGTTGAAAAAAAAATCTCTTATGAAGAGAAAAGCAAACAAAGAACAAATCGAAGCGTAGCGTAGATTCATTGAACACCAAAACAAAATATCAACTAAGTGAAATAAAAAACAAAAAACAAAATCCAAAAAACAAAGAGCAAAGAACAATAAAAAAAAGGGATGAGTTTGTCAACAACTCATCCCTTTTTTTATTTGTCTACTCTAGTATAATCGAAAATTTACCCTTCTCTCATTTCTCATCACCCATTTCCCTTCTCCCTTCTCCCATTTCCCTTCTCCAATAAATCTATCCTTCAAAATCGCCGCAATCGTGTATTTCAAATGTCTCCAATAAGCTTCGTACTGTATAAAATGACGCTTCTCTAAACATCGATTCGTCAATTTCCTCTCCTATTACTTTCAGACTGTACACTGGATAATCCTCCACTTGCTCAAAAACGAAGGTATGAGTTTGTGTGCGAATACTAATTTGCTTGTCTTTTTCTTCTACTGATTCAATGGTATACGAAATCTGACTATTTAGATCACAGGCATTCATTAAAGTAATCATTTCTCCATCAATCAAGAGATTAGCCACATCACAAGCGTAGCAATTCCCTCCGAATTCCAATCCGTATTTGGTTGTTACTGCTTTGGCACTAGGCTCTACAATTTCCATGGGAATGAGCAATTCACTGCTTATTTTTTTTAGCGCTTCGCTATTGCCAAAGGCTTGAGCAACGGCGATTCCCTTATTCTCTTCTTTTGCAGGAGATTCTTGTTGCGTGCCTTGTTTACACGCTAAGCTCAGTACCCCTACTAGGGCTAATGTAAGTAGTTTTTTCATACGATTGATGGTTTCATACAAAGGTAGTATTTCTTCTACATAAATAGATTATTCCCCTACATTTATCGATTGAAGTAATGATATAAAGCTTCCATATCTGTTTGTAAAAGTATAGCACTAAACGCATTAAAATGATAGACGTTCTACTAAACCAAGTTGTACCTCCTTTCAATTCGGTTATTTTCAAGATTTATACCGTATATCCCCCCAAGCCCCCTCTACTCCTCTCCAAGACTTCTTCAACTCACCTTCGAGTATACTTGGAAAAACGCCCTTTTTGTCGAAGCAGAGTCGAAGTGCACTCGAAGCATTCTCCATCCAAGTTTCAACTAGCTCCTAACCAACCCTCACCTAAATCAAAAACAAAAACACGCCATCTCTTCTTCTTCACTACCGAAAAAGGTGATTAGATTCCTTTATCTCCTCTACGAAAAGAAACACAATTACCTGAAAAATAATTAGTTACAACTACAACCCTACTTTGAATACTACACGTTTTTTGGTATTCTTCTTCCTATCTTAGAAAGTAAAAAACAGCAACAATGGCAGAAATAAAAGACGGTATTTTAGGTGGGGTTTCAGGAAAAATTGGCAATATGGTAGGGTATCAATGGAGAGGGAGAAACTTATTGCGCATCAATCCGCAACTCAATAAGCGAAAAGCCTCAACGGCTCAACAACTACAGCGTGAGAAATTCGGTTTGGTTTCCAGTTTTGTAAACAAAGTTCGGGATGTTGTGAAGTTGTATTCCATCGAACGTCAAATCAACAACAAACGCCTATCAGGAAAAGAGCAACTCATATCGCTGCTCATGAAACAGTGTATCACCATATTGGAAGGTACACCTTACCTTGTTCTCGATCGGATTTTACTCGCTATAGGCACCTTACCCGCTGCAACGGAAGAGCAATTTCAACAACATGACCAACACACCTTTTTATTCACTTGGAACACTCGATTGACTAACATCCTCAGTCAACCGGAAGATTCAGTCACCCTACTTGTGTATCACGATAAATGGGATGAGTTTTACATTCTTCAACGAGGAGGAACACGACAAGAGGGGCAACTGCTTTTTACACTGCCTTCTCATTGGGAAATAGAACGGCTCCACTTTTGGAGTATTTGGGAATCTGCCGAGGAGAAAAGAAATAGCACAAGTCAATACCACCTCTTTGTGGCAGAACATGAGCGTACTACGTAGGTGTTTTCTCTCGCATTTTACTTGCTATGCGAGAATTGATGCTCCAACTTACCAGCCCAAATACCACCAGTCCTAACCCCAACCAAGCACTACACCTCAACGTGCTGTATAAAGACTCCACCGTTGTATACGTACTCCAACCCGCTTCTCGATCTTGAAAAACACCCCAATTGATCCAGAACCACAACAGGCCTACTAGGAGCAAGTGTAGGGCGAATTCTACTTTAGGTTGCTGCAGGCGATTGAGCAAAAGGCGCAGCAGGAGATAGAGCACACTTGTCAAGGCTACAATCCAGAACACATCCGTATAAAAAGCATACGATAGATTACTGGATGGTTGATCTTTAAAGGGTGCCATGGATAAGATAGTTTGCAAGTACCCCAAGCCCATAAAGAGTATAAGGTGAAAAAAGGCGGTAGTCCAGCGTGTTTTTGTAATCGAGTGACGATTCATCTTGAAGTAAAACTTATTATCTTTATTTTTTTATTTTAATTGGTAACGAATGTACGATAAAACCATGGATATCATCCGCTTTGAAGCGGCCAAACAGCAATACTATCCCCTTTCTTTGGGTAGAAAAAATTGGATGAGGGAACGCGATGTTCCCCATAGTGAAGTTGAAATTCCCTTAGGGCATTCTCGCTATGGAGGTCCCGTTATTGATCTACCTCCTGGAGTGGTGCATCCCGAAGGATTGCGCTTTGCAGGTCAATTAGACCTCGCTCAATTTGCTCCTTTTGACTCCTATGAATTACTACCGAAAACAGGACAACTTCTCTTTTTTGTGGATATTATGACGGAGGAAGGTCAAGTGATTTATGCAGATGTAAAAAATGAAGATTTAGTTCGAATCATTGTTGAACATGAAGATAACTTTTTCTACGGGGTATTAATCGATCGCATCTATGCAGATGTTGACCAATGGAGTGATCGCTACTACCTGCCCGAAGAAGATTACGAGGAAGACGATGCAGATGAACACGGATACTACTGGGATTATTTTGGCGGTACTTTGCGCTCCAAAATCTTTGGCTTTTTTACCCATTGCCAATTAGGGAAAGAGCAAATTGAAGAAGTAATGGCTTCTAATCAAGTGGTTCTCTTTCAAGTAGGCGAAAATGAATTCAATGATGAGGGTGTTTTCTCTGTACACATTGACAAAGACGATTTAAAAAATGGCCATTTTGACCGTTGTACCTTTTATTGGGCACAGTCGTAATAAAAAAGATTCCTTTTGATTAGCATCATGGGTACTAATCAAAAGGAATCTTTGCGATCATAATCACCACAAATGCGCTTCTTTGTTAACCGTAGTATTTCTTCTTTAGCGCCAAACTCGCACGCACCAATAGAATCAATACAGGCACCTCAACCAAAAGACCTATAACGCCTACAAAAGCTTGAGGCGAATGAATACCAAATACGGCAATAGCAACCGCAATGGCCAATTCAAAATTATTTCCCGTCGCAGTAAAGGCAATCGCTGCATTTTGATCATAAGGCACTCCCAACGATTTATTGAGGAAGAAACTGATAAAAAACATCAGTACAAAATAAATCACCAACGGAAGGGCTACTTGAAAAACTTGTCCAGGTAGTTGTACAATTTGCTCGCCTTTAAGACTAAACATAAATACAATAGTAAACAACAAGGCATACAAGGTAAAAGGTGATATAAAGGGAATAAATGTACGTTGATACCAATTTTCTCCTTTGTATTGTATCAAGTACTTTCGACTTAAAAAGCCCGCTACAAAAGGAACGCCTAAATAAATCGCTACACTTTGTACGACATCGGTCATCGCAATAGAAACAGCATAGGCTTCAAAACCAAAATAGGGAGGTAAAACGTTGATAAAAAACCAAACGAATACGCTGTAGAATAGGATTTGAAAAATACTATTCAACGCAATGAGCAAAGCAGCATATTCGCGATTTCCCTTGGCTAAATCGTTCCACACAATGACCATAGCAATGCAACGCGCTAAACCAATGAGAATGACTCCCACCATTAAATCGGGTTGATTCCGCAGAAATAAAAGCGCTAATACAAACATGAGTATAGGACCAATAACCCAATTTAACAGCAAGGAAAGACTCAAAACCTTCTTATCTTGAAATGCCTTGGGTAGCAAAGCATAATCCACTTTTGCTAAGGGAGGATACATCATAATAATCAATCCAATTGCCAAGGGAATATTAGTCGTTCCAATACTTAATTTATTCAACACAATTGGAAGTTGAGGAAAGAGATTTCCCAAAGCTACACCGATCCCCATGGCAAGAAAAATCCACAGGGTCAAGTAGCGATCTAAAAACTTCATTCTAGTTTGCATAAGTGAATCCCATTAACAACATCCCGATCCCGGTGCACAAGTAGCAGGTGGTAAATCTTCTGGTTGAATGCCGCAAGCATCTTCTGCCAAACAAGCTGTCAAAGTATTAACCAAAATAAAATGCTGTCCATTAAATGATAAATTATACTTGCCAATAGTTGTTTTTCCTTGAAACTCAACTTCTACTTCCCCATCCTCAATGCCCAATTTATTTTCAGACAATCGGATGATGTTTAACAATTTCCCAGCTTTTAAACGATGCTCAACATCATTGGCATTCCACAACTGAAAACTAACCTTCTTTTCGGAACGGATTACCCCGCCACAGTCGATGTATTTTTTCTCCACTTGTCCTACTTCGGTGACGTGAAAATGTTCGGGAACAAAACTCCCCTCTTCCAATTGGAAATCTACTTTTTCCAATTGGGCTAATACTTGCTTTACTTCAGATAATTTCATCTTTCTCTCCTTTTATATTACATCGCAATATTACGATACGTTACAGTAAAAAAATGCCTTAACAGCATTTGTCAATTTCAATAGACTGCGCAAAGAACAGCTGAAACTCGCTGGCAAACGCTTGCCAAACCACCTCATCAATGCAATAGCATACTGACTTGCCTTCTACAGTTCCCTGTAGTAGTCCAATCGTTTTTAATTCTTTTAGATGTTGAGAAATCGTTGCTTGTGCCAAACCTAGCTCTTCTACCAAATCACTGCAAATACAAGCTTTTTGATTGATGATATACTGTAGAATGGCCAATCGAGCTGGATGTCCCAATACTTTAAACATAGCAGATAAACGGTTTTTCTTCTCACTAAATAATGCTGATTTGGTCACGCCCATATGAATGATCTTTTTAATATCGCAATATTGCGATGTAAAGATATTTATTTCTTTTTATTCTCCAAACAATTAATTCTGTTTTAAAAAAAGAGGGGGAAGGCCCTTCTTCACAATCCAAAAAACTCCCTGGTTTTACCTTCACTATTCGCATAAAAAAAAGACTTTTCTTCGTTGTGTATCTTCAAAAACAGTTAAATATCGTATATTCGAAAAAAAATAAAACTATGGGAATTTTTATTGGAATCGGAATCGTTGTACTACTTATTCTTTGGTACATCGTTACAAACAACAAATTAGTTGCATTAAAAAACAACAGAGAGAATGCTTTTGCGGATATTGACGTACAATTAAAACAGCGTCATGACTTAATTCCTCAACTAGTTTCGTCTGTAAAAGGGTATATGGAACATGAAGCGACTACGTTAGAGAAACTAACACAAGCGCGTACGGCAGCTTTACAAGCGGGTGACATTAATTCAAAAATTCAGGCCGAACAACAAGTTTCTTCTGCTCTTGCTGGATTGCGTGTTGCTGTTGAGGCTTATCCTGATTTAAAAGCCAATACGAACTTCTTACAACTGCAAAATGAAATCTCAGACATTGAGAATAAATTAGCTGCTGTTCGTCGTTATTTCAATTCGGCAACCAAAGAGTTAAATACGGCTATCGAATCAATTCCATCGAACATCATTGCTGGAATAAAAAATATGAAAACTCAGCCGTTCTTTGAGTTAGGTGTTGAACAAAGAGCCCAACTTGATGTAGCTCCTGAGATTAAATTTTAATGGCTTACGTAGGATTACACACGCAAATTAGGCGTAACAACACCAAATCTATTCTTCTGTTATTTGCCTTCCCCTTACTAATTTTATTGGGGGTTGTGCTTATTATCACCTATCTTGCCGGCTGGAATTGGGACAAATCAGTGGAGCCCATTATACAAGTGACTCCAATTGTTTTTGTTGTTGTCGGAATTTGGTTTGTCATTTCCTATTTCTTTCACAATCAAATGATTCAACGGGCAACGCATGCCAAGCCTTTGGAACGAAAGGACAATATGCGAGTATATAACCTAACTGAGAATCTTTGTATGTCAGTAGGTATGCCTATGCCTAAACTCTTTATTATTGAAACAGAAGCCTTGAATGCCTTTGCATCGGGCATCAATCAAAAATCCCATTCGGTAACCTTAACCCGTGGGATTATAAATACGCTAGACGATAAAGAACTCGAGGGTGTAATTGCACATGAACTGATGCACATCCGAAATAACGATGTGCGCTTGTTGATTGTAACCATCGTATTTGTGGGCATCCTAGGAGTTATTCTCGATTTATTACTCCGCGGATTATTTCACGGTTTAGGGCGAAGAAGAGGTGGAAAAGACAATGGAGGAGCGATTATTATCGTGATTTTAGTCGTGACGGTAGTGATTTACTTTTTTTCCATGGTTTTTAAGTTTGCCCTGTCGAGAAGTCGAGAGTATATGGCAGATGCAGGAGCAGTTAGCATGACCAAAGACGCTCACGCCTTAGCAAGTGCCTTGCGTAAAATCAGTGGAAATTCTAAGATTGAGACGAAAAACGATGAAGTAAAAGAATTGTTTATCGACAATGGAACGGATGAAAATAGCAAAGGATTTATGGGGAGTATTGGCGCTATCTTCAGCACCCATCCACCGATTGAAAAACGCATTGAGTTCTTAGAAAAAATGTAAGACTTACATGATTGAAAGCGCTCCCTGTTTAAATAGGATAACGCTGAACCAATCATTTAAAAAAACAAAAAGAGGGTGGTCTAAAAGGCCACCCTCTTGATTAATCCTCTCTACTCCCATCATCGGCCATTCGGACTATTTTTGGGGTAAACATTGCTACCACATCAACCAAATCCCCTTGGGCCGCCATCACTTGGTGAATATCTTTATACGCCATCGGTGCTTCATCTTTTCCGGCTCCGATTAATTCAACCCCATGATCCTGTAAAACTGCTTGAATATCCTTTGTTTTTAGGGTTTTAATGGCTTGTGTTCGACTCATTTGTCGTCCTGCTCCATGGGAAGCAGAGTTTAACGCTTCTTCTTCTCCTTTTCCGCGGACCAAAAATCCCGGTGCAGTCATCGATCCTGGGATAATTCCCATCACACCTTTACGCGCTGGAGTTGCTCCTTTTCGGTGCACAATCACTTCTTTCCCTTCGTACATTTCCTTCCAAGCAAAGTTATGGTGGTTTTCAATCTTCGCTACTACCTCAGCGCCAATCGCCTTGGTCAATTTATCGTGAATTACCTCGTGACAAGCGGAAGCATAATCTCCGGCTAAATTCATCAACGCCCAATATTCTTGACCCGCTTCTGAATTCATATCCAAATACGCTAAATTCTTCGCCTCATACGGCAGTTTACACTGTTCTTTGGCAATCTGCGTATATCGACCCGCAATCATCGCTCCCATTCCGCGAGACCCCGAATGTGTCAACAAAGCCAAATAACTTCCTTTATCAATATTCAACACCTCATCGCGTTGCGAAAACTCCATGATTCCCCATTCTACAAAGTGGTTTCCTCCACCTGAAGATCCCAATTGAGCCCAGGCTTTATCCTGTAGATTCTTGATGAAGGGATTCAAGTTAAATTCCCCTCGATCCAAGATAGCATGTTGCGCTTTATACTGTCCTAAGAAACCATGTCCCGCACCAAATTTGGTATGCTTCACCAATTGCTCTTTCAACAAAGCTTCCATTCCATAGAATTCCATTCCCTTAATATCAAAGATCGACAGCGCCATTCGACATCCAATATCCACACCTACACCATAGGGAATCACCGCATGTTCTGTGGCTAAAACCCCACCAATAGGCAGTCCATATCCTTGATGGGCATCAGGCATTAAAGCCCCTGCAACAGCCACAGGTAATTTCACTGCAACTTCCATCTGTTTAATCGCTCCTGCTTCAATCTGATCCGAACCGTAAATACTGTAAGAGACAGCCGTTTCTTTTAACGGAATTGTCACTTCGTCTTCTTTTGGCTGTCCTACCCCTTCGATAATTGCAGTGGCTAATTTTCCAAATAGCTTATGGTTTACATAATCCTCTGCGTTATCCAAAACCATTTTATAGTGCGCTAACATTTCTACACGCGTTAGCCCTGTTCGCTTTTTATTTGCCTTTAACGCAATCCCCAACAACTCGGTTTGTGGATATCCTAAGGCGAGTAAATCGCTTCCGTTTATTTGTTTATGTTCTTTCATTTTTTTGTTCTTTGTTGTTTGCTCTTTGCGCGGTTTATCTCACCTAGTTTATATTGGTTTTGGTGTTCGATGAATATATCTCACTGATTTTATATTTTGTTTTAGTGTTCGATGAATCTTCATTTCGTTATGATTTTCACTGCGTTACGATTTTCACTGCGTTACGATTTGTAAACCGTTAACTGATTACTGTTAATTGATTACTGATTACTGCTACCCAAACAGCGCTTTCATTTGTTTCAACACATTACCGCCACCAGACAAGCTAATTTCGCCTACTTTATCCGCAATTTTCTCCATGTATTCCATCTCTTTCAATCGCATCAACATTTCGTTTTCTTCCATCAATTTGGCGGTATTCAACAAGCTGCGTGTAGCAGCTGTCTCTTCTCTTCGCGTAATCATATTCGCTTGTGCCTTTTTCTCGGCAATCAAGACCTGGTTCATAATCTCACGAATATCCCCTGGCAAGATAATATCTTTGATTCCACAAGCTTTTAAGTCGATTCCCAATACAGCAACTGCTTCTTTCACATCCTCCAAAATAGCTTGGGATACATTCTCTTTATTCTCCATGAGCTCATCAAAAGACAGTCGTCCTACCTTTTCTCTCAACATCAATTGAATACTATTGTACATTTGTTTTTCTACTTCTTTGTTTTCGATATAAGCCGTTAACAAATCACAAAGCTGATAGACTATATTGAAATTGATTCGCAACTGCACTTTGTCTTTGGTCAAGATTTCTTGTCCATTCATATCCATCGTTTGTTGGCGCACATCGACAACGAGCATTTGAACTTTGACTTCATTCTTCCAATAGCAATAATCTCCTGCATTCAGGAATCCTTGAAACTGTTCATCGACAAACAACAAACCTTTCTCATTTGCTCCAACCGTATACATACGCAGGAAGTTGAGCATATTTCCTTTGTTTCTAATGTTTCGAGCAATCGTTGAGGGTACTTCTAAACCATCCATTGTAAAACGCTCAAAAGTGTAGATTTTTGCTTCTTTCCAATATACATATCTTCCAGCACCTAAGGCTGTAAAGAACACTTTGTTTTTATAGACCAGTACTACTTCGTTATCCAGTACATCAACAACTGTTACAAGGGAAGCAAATGGCTTATTTTCCAACAAAGCATCCATATCTCTACGCATAGGAAACATTTCCGCCTGATTAAATTCCATCACTTCTTTTTGTCCCCACAACCAGTATTGACCAGCGGTGTACACTTTTTGCAATTCGCCTTGGTTAAACACTAAGGCCACATGATTGGTTTTTACTTGTAACTTCTTCATACCTATATTTTTTATTTTTTTATATCATTTTTACGAAGAACAATCCAAATAGGTTTCCCCTCACTAGGCGGAAAAAGAAGTACGTTTTGAAGTTAAACCTTTTGTGTATAACCTAGAATCACTCAGCTAGCAAGTTCTTCTTTCTATATCATCCCTGATTCTCCTTTCGCACCGTTACTTGTTTTTACAAGCGTTGATCGGGTGTATTTAGCCATGTCCTCCGAAGATTTCAAACCTAAAAACTGAAACACTATTTGACTGAACTTTTTTATGGAGGAGATTTTTATTGAAGTTCTCCAGCTTCTCCAAAAATTGCTTTTAAGGCAATGGTATTCTACTCTAACCAGCTGAGTTACATTGCAGTTGCAATGGTAGGATTCGAACCTACGACCCAAATACATACTAAACCACTAGTCATCCATCTAAAGGAAGTGAGGAGTCGAACCTCAATATGCTACTCGATCAAACAGGATAAGGGAAACGATTGTTCCTTACTTCCGCGCTATACTGAAACGCTTCCAAGGTTTGTATCTTTCGAACAGTACAAAGATGCACTCCATACTACGCAAAGCAAATGCGCAGTTAAATCTTTTTTTAAAACAAATCGCAAAACTCTATAAAACAACTAGTTAAAACTTAATGTAAAAATAAAATAAACAATCTACGCAACTCTATTGCGTACATAAAACAACAATCCGTAAAAAGAAAAGTAAAAAAAGATGAGAAAAGCGTTGTTTTAAAAAAGTAACGATCAAAAAAAGAGGTTTCTCTTTCGAAAAACCTCTTCTATATTGTAGGAATAAATCCAATCTTTACTTCAATTCCATTTGCATGATTTGATTCGTATAATATTTACCCTTTACTTTGATAAAGGCAGGCATAGATCCTTTGGTTTCAAAACCGTGTTTGCGGTATAGGGCAACACCAGCTTTGTTTTCTTCATACACTTGGAGCCATAGGAGTTCTAGTTGACTTGTCATTCTTGCCCAATCTAGAACGCCTTGTACCAACAACGTTCCTATACCACATCCTCTCCAAGATGCTAAAAGTCCCATACCTAAAATAGCGGTATGTTGCAATGCTTTTCTTGGATTTCCTGTTACATCGATATTTCCGATTAGTTGTCCTTCATGCGTAACAACGAGTAGAATCGAATTTGGACTCTCTTGCATAGCAGTGATCCACTGCTGAGTTTCTGCTTGCGTTTTGGTAAATTCTTCTACTTCCAAGGGAATATAAGCGCTGTCTTTTAAATATGCGCGAATCAATTGATTTAAAGCCGCTGCATCTTCTACTTGAGCTTCTCGTATCACAACAGTAGATCCTTGCTTTAAAAGGTGCGTTTGAGGGGAAAATGAAAGAGGTATAGTCATCTTAGTCAAATTGAATCCTAAAGATACTATTTTAATCCATGTGATATGCTTTTATACTAGTAACTGCGCAATCATTCCGCGCAATCAAGAGGTTCAATCCTTTGATTTTTGTTATTTTTGAATTTGTATTTCAAAATCAATCCCATGGCAACAAATAAACTTGCGCTATTGCGTTATCGCATCCTCGATGAATGTTTACAAAATCGCTTCCGAAAGTGGACTTTAGCCGATCTTATTGAGAAGGTCTCCGACGGACTTTATGAATATGAAGGAATTGATTCGGGAGTCAGCAAACGCACCATTCAATTGGATATTCAGACTATGCGCAGTGATAGTTTGGGGTATAATGCCCCTATTGTGGTCGTGGATCGAAAATACTACACCTATGAGGATGCACAGTATAGTATCAAAAACTCGCCGATCAATGATTCGGATATGGAGAAGCTCAAGGAAGTTGTCGCTATCTTAAAGCATTTAAACGGATTTAGTCAGGTTGATGAAATGAGTGAAGTCATCGCCAAATTGGACAACAGTTTATTGACGCGAAGTACAAAAGCACCCAACTACATTCAAATGGAGGGCAATCCACTATTGAAAGGGATTAAATTTATCAGTCCGTTATATGAGGCCATCAAGAACAAACAGACGTTGTTAATCGAATATCAATCGTTCAAATCAAAAACCGCTACGAAGGACTTTTATTACCCCTATCTTTTAAAAGAATACCGCAATCGTTGGTTTCTAATTACGCGCAGCAGTAAGGGAAAACACCTATTAACCCTAGCCTTGGATCGCATCACCAATGTATATGCATTGGCTAATCAACCCTATAAAGAATACCACGGTGTTGATTTCGATCGCTACTTTGAAGATGTGTTAGGTGTAACGAAAACAGAACAAGATCGCGCCCAGAAAATTATTTTATGGGTGAATCAATACCACGCCCCTTATGTGAAAACCAAACCAATTCACAGTTCCCAGCAGCTGTTAGATGAAAATGAAAAAGGAATCAAGATACGCTTAGATGTCGTGCTGAATTTTGAATTAGAACGCGAAATATTGGGGTTTGGCGAAGCAATTAAAGTACTCTCCCCTCGCCATCTACAACGACAGATTGCCAAACGCGTGGAAAAAATGCATCAACAGTATTTAAAAGAGGAAGTATAACCATCTTCCAAATCAAAACACTTCTTAAGAGACTTTTTAATTTAATTAAAACATAATTTAATTTTATTATATTCGTATTTAACTTTATTAAAAAACATTCTCTTATGGCTAAACAACCGATCATAAATCTACGCCCTACTCCTTTAGATCGATGTCTCGATGGCATCAGTTTTTTGCTCTTACTCGCGCTATTAGGAACTACGTTATATTACTACAAGCTGCTACCAGAAACAATTCCCACGCATTTCAATGCGTCAGGAGAACCTGATGCCTTTGGTGATAAATCATCTATATTCTTATTTGCAGGAATAGCGGTATTGATTTATGTTTTACTCTACATTTACAAAGGCAAACCCCACCTCTACAACTACCCAACAACGATAACTGAAGATAATGCACCAGAATACTACAGCAAAGCAAGTAAAATGATGCGGTTTTTAAACCTAGTAAATATCCTAATTTTCTTTTATCTCCAATACCAAACCATCCAAACAGCCTTGGGTAGTAGTGACGGATTGGGCTCCTATTTTTTGGTGATCACTTTGGCGGTATCTCTATTGCCTTTACTTTTTTTACTCCCGTCCAAAAAGAAACAAATTACAGCCAAATAAAACAAATTACATCCAAAAAAAGGGGTTATCTTATACAAGATAACCCCTACTATTTTACTACATATACCGTTAACTGTAAAGCGTTAACTGTAAACTAAATTAAATTTCTCTATTGATATCCCAAGCTTCTAAGATATCCGCTACGCGTTTCACGAATGATCCTCCTAAAGCACCATCTACCACACGGTGGTCATAACTGTGCGATAAGAACATTTTTTGGCGGATACCGATGAAGTCACCTTCTGGAGTTTCAATAACTGCAGGTACTTTGCGGATTGCTCCTAAAGCTAAGATACCTACTTGTGGTTGGTTGATAATTGGCGTACCAAATACACTTCCAAATGTACCCACGTTTGTTACCGTATACGTTCCACCTTGTGTATCATCTGGTTTTAATTTTCCAGCTTTTGCGCGGTTTCCTAAATCATTCACCGCTTTTGCCATACCCACTAAATTCAATTGATCTGCATTTTTAATTACAGGTACAATTAAGTTTCCGTTTGGCAATGCTGCAGCCATACCTAAGTTGATATTCTTTTTCTTGATGATAAAATCACCATCAACTGAAATATTCATTCCAGGGAAGTCTTTTAATGCTTTCGCCACTGCCTCCATGAAGATTGGTGTGAACGTTAATTTCTCACCTTCTCTTTTCTCGAATGTATTTTTTACTTTATTTCTCCAGTTTACGATATTCGTAACGTCTACTTCAATAAATGATTGTACGTGAGCTGACGTTTGAACCGATTGTACCATATACCCTGAAATCAGTTTACGCATACGATCCATTTCAACGATTTCGTCTCCTCCGTTTACAGATACTGGCACTGCTTTAGTTGCTGTTGCTGGAGCCGCAGCAGGTTTTGCTACTGCTGCTGGAGCCGCTGCCACTTGTGGTTGCGTTCCTCTAGTCTCAACATAAGCTAAAATATCGTTTTTCGTCACTCGACCTTCTTTTCCTGTTCCTTGGATAGCCTCCAACTCACTCAAAGAGATGCCTTCTTCTTTTGCGATATTTTTAACTAAAGGTGAAAAGAATTTCTCCGATGCTGAAAAATCTACTGGTGCAGCAACATCTTGTGCTACTTGTACTGTTTGTTCTACTGCTGCAGCTGTTGGTGTTGCGCTTGCAGCTGGAGTTGAAGCAACTTCGCCTCCTTCTGTTTCAATAATAGCGATTGTTTGTCCCACTTGAACAACATCATCTACTTGAAATAATATTTCAACCAAAGTTCCTTCTACTTCTGATGGAACTTCACTGTCAACTTTATCCGTTGCGATTTCTAATACTGTCTCATCAGCCTCAATGCGATCCCCTACATTCTTCAACCAGTTTGTAATGGTTGCTTCCGCAACACTTTCTCCCATTTTGGGTAATTTCAATTCGAACTTTGCCATATTTATAACCTAAGGTTGTGTTTCTTAATTCAGATTACAAATTTAATAATATTTCGGACTTTTTCCACGTAAAGATAAAATTATCATTCTTCTAAAATTATCACGGATCCTTTACTATTACTATCATTACTACCAATCAAAAACAAAGAATTCACAGGTTTAATTTTATAAATTATTTCTGATCTATAATTTTTATGCATAAAGGTAATGATCTCTTTATTAGTTAAATAATCGCCATCAAAGACAATTTCCACTAAATCGCCATTTCCTATGGCCTTTTGATCAATCATTTCTTGAAGTTTTTCCAAGTACTTGACTTGAACAATGGAACGTTGCAAAGTATGAGCGACCTGATTTTTCAATCGCTCATTTGGACTAACGACAATCGTATGGGAAACAACATCTAATTTGGGGCTTTTTTTCTTTTGCTTAAACAACAGAAAAACAAACGTAATCAAACGCATTGCAATTTCAAAAACATAGGATTTTCGAAAGTGTTTTTCATAAAAGATCTGGGTGCCGTGATGGAATCGCTTAACGTATTCCAAATCCTTTACTGTGCTTTCTCCTTTGTAATGAATAATTGTGGTGTCGGCAAAGTAATAGTTCTCATACCCTGCCTTTAAACTCGAATAGGACAGGTCCGTATCTTCCACATACATAAAAAAACGCTCGTCAAATCCTCCTAAGGTTACATAAAGTTGCTTAGGCATAAACATAAAAGCGCCTACTAAGATCTCTACTGCTCCACTTGTGTGTTGAGGTAAATGGGCTGCATAATACCCATTGACAACCGAACTAGAACGAGACAACTTATATAGTCCCGTTACTTTCATCAAAGACCGCCAATAGGTTGGAATGCCTCTTTTTGATTCTGGTAAAAAGCCTCCTCGTCCATCTATCATTTGACAACCGACAATACCGAGTTTGGCTTTGGTCTCAAATAAATTTAGGAGATTCAAAAAGGTGTCTTCTGCTACCACTGTATCGGGATTAAGAATGCAAATATATTTGCCATTCGCCTGTTTGACCCCAATATTATTCCCTTTGGGAAATCCCAAGTTTTCCTTATTTTCAATGTATAAAACCTCGGGAAACAGCTGCCGCATCATCACAGCACTATCATCTTGAGAATTATTGTCAACTACGATAATCTCTGCATCAATTGCCTGAATAGCCGCTTGCACAGACTTAATACATTGCTCCAAAAAGAAACGAACGTTATAGTTTAAAATAATTATAGATAATTGCATGTGGCAAATATAATAGGATTAGGAAAACTACAATAGAAATCCCACAAAAAAAGGCTAATTACGTGATGTAATTAGCCTTTTGTAGTTGTATAACTATTTTTATTTACCGATTGCTTCAATCGTTTTCTTAGCAAAACTATTTGTAGGATCTAAGTTTAATACTTTTTTGAACTCCTCAACAGCTTCTTTATTTCTGTCTTTGTTTGCATAGTACGTTGCAATTGATGTATGTGCTTCGATTACTTGTTCTTTATTCGAAGGATCATTCAATTCGTTTTTCTCTGCTAATACTTTTAAGAATCCTTGGTATGATTCAAACATTCTATCGTAAGCATCTACGTGATCGATGTAGCGATTTGCACGCGCTCTATAGAAATAAGCCTCTTGTGTTAAAGGAGAAGCCTCAATCGTTTTAGCTAAATACTCATCTGCTTTTTTCAATAGTTCTTCGTTATCTGAGCGATCTTCTGATCCTAATAAGTAGTAAGAGTATCCTACGTAGTAGTTATCGTAAATATAGCCACTTGATTCTTTAAAATCAGCAGAAATACCTAAGATGTCAATTACGTTTTGGTATTTTTTTTGTCTAAATAACTCCAATCCGAAACGGTTAAATTCACCAGCGATGGCCAATTCAACATTGATTGCATCTTTTAAATGATTCAATCCTTTGTGGTACATTTCTTTGTTTTCTCCATAGTTTGATTGTCCTATTTCAGATAATCCCAAGTATAAGTAATCTCTACCAATCGCATTTAAGCTTTTTGATTCTTTTAAATACACTTTTAAGAACTTATCTAAAGCATCCGCACTTACGTCATAGTTTTTATTTTCGTAAGCCGCATACCCTAAATAACGGTGAATACGAGGATTTACTCCTTTGATATCTTTCATTTGAGTAGCCACGCGTTCTAATTCAGGATAGTTTTCCGTCATTACTAAGAAATCGGCATAACGCATTTGAGAATCGATAGAGTTATCTGTTGCTTTGATAAACTTTTTATAGTTCTCTCCTGCTTGTGTGATTAATTCCTTTTCTTGTTTTGCGTTTACTTTTGACCACATATAAGAAATTTCTGCAATTTCTCTATAAGCAGGTGCATAATTTGGCGTTGTAGCTAAAATTTCTTCACAAGCTTTAATTGCATCCGCATAAGCACGTGCGCGTTTTGTAATCATAGCCATTTGTAATTTAGCCTCAACTAAAGTATTGTCTAAGTCATACGCATTTCTAAATGAAGAATACGCATCGTTTAAATTCTTTTGTTCTAAGAAAGCACGTCCTAAAAGCAAATGCCCCATTGGATTGCTATAATCCTTTGCCACTACATCTGCTGCAATCTTTTGTGCTGCTTTTGCATCTGGCATTTTCGAATTCAAATAAGCAGCTGCAACTAACAATTGCTCATCGTAATCCTTTTTCTTCATCTCTTTTTCAGCCTTAGAGAAATTAGCAACAGCTTCAGCTGTGCGATTGTTGTCTAATTCAATCTGCCCTAAACCTACGTAGTTTAAAGATCCCTTAGTCTTAGCAAGAACTCCTTGATCAAAATAATAACGGGCTGAATCCGATTGATCTTCTCTTAAGAACACATCTCCTAAATAATAGTAATTGATTCCTTCTGCTGGTTTCTTACTAATTAAATCTTTTAAAATCTCTTTAGCCTTATCAAATTGCTCTGCATTGATTGCTGTTTTTGCTTCATTAATACTTTGAGCAAAAGCAAAAGAACTACTTAAAGCTAAAGTCAACAATGAAATAGAATACTTTTTATTCATAATATATCGTTATTGTTTTATAAGTATATGTGGGTTTATTTTATTTAATTTCTTTGGTTACAACTATTTCACGTGGTGGCGTATTAAAAGGGAACAATCCCGATTTTAATACCACACGTTGTCCTTTATAACCAGCAATATAAGAAGCAAATCCTGTACCTAAACCATTCTTTCCTTGCATATCCCAAACGTACAATTTTCGAATTAATGGATAAGTTCCCTCAGCAATATTATTCTGGCTCGGTTTGTAATACTTGTTATCTGTTGGATTCTTGACTGCCAATACCTTTACTTGGTCAATATTCTTTTGAATGGCTGCATTGGGTTGTGTCAACCAATTCAATCCAATAACGCCGATCGCTTTTGGATTTTTAGTGACATAATCAATAACTTCTTCTGTTGTATTTAAAAAATAAGCATAATCCTTCGGAAAAGAATCAAATCCTGTTGCCTGACGAAAAGCAGAAGAAACGCTAGAATTATAGTTATCGAAGACCAAGAAAGATTCTGTCTCTTTTAAATTACCGCGTTCTACCTGTTTTAAAAGCGCTTGATAGTCGACAATCGAATCTGTTGCGCTTTTACTCGTTACAAACACCATTGCATCACTGGCGAAGTGGGTCTGCTTAGGAGCAACTACTCCTTCATAATGTTTTAACTCATCTGCATTCATCATACGAGGTAATACAGCAACGCGTATAGAATCAGATAACAATAAGTGTATCACTTCTCGTTCTGATTTAGCGAGTAAATTCAATTTCGCTCGTTTGTATTCATTTTCATATAGGACAGCGACATCTTCAACAATGGGAAACACAGACTCGTCTACTCCAAGTGTGAGCGTACCACTGAGCAAGGTTTCTTCTTGAGTGACTGGTTCATTACCAGCTTCATTCGTTGGGGTATGCTTATCCTTGCATTGAAAGAACAAACTACTTGTTGCTAAAACACTAGCTAAAATACCAATTCTAGCAGCGCTTTTTCTTTGAATCATATAAAACAAATTTAAAGCAAAACCTAGTTTGCTCATTTTCTTTCGTCTAAGATAGATATTCTTTGCAACAAGCAAAAAATAAAATCATTTTTTAACATAAATAACCAACAATAAAAAAAGCTTCGAATGATTCGAAGCTTTTTATTAATCTTTTCCCATATTAGTATTCCACAAACGGTAGAATCTAAAAAAACCATAGACTATTAGTACGACACCAAATAAGATTCGGTGGGTATCTTCCATTTGAAAGGGCAAGGACTTACTCACAATAAGTGCGATACCACAAAACAAATAGAGTAGAAAAAACAATAGTCCAAAAAAGAACAAAAATCGCTGTAAAAGCGATTTTTGTTTGAATTTATTGTTAAACATTACTATTGAACTTGAATTGTAATTGGTAATGTAAACTGAGATCGAACTGTTTTACCATTTTGTACAGCTGGTTTCCACTTCGGCATATTACCTAATACACGTACTGCTTCTTTTCCAGCTCCGTAACCTGGGTCACGTACTACTTTGATATCGGTTAATGAACCGTCTTTTTCAACGATAAACATAACGATAACACGGATTGACTTCACACCTGAATCAATTTCTGGTGTTCTAAAACGTTGAACAAATTGCTTGTTAAACGCTTGGATACCTCCAGGGAATTCAGCTGGTACTTGTACAGCAATGAAAACTTCGTTTCCATCTCCGTCTCCACCTGAACCTGTTCCTTTGTCAGCTTCTCCTGTTTTCTCAGTAATCTTGATTTCCCCTTTATCCTTATCCCCTTTCATGTCCTTTTTACCAACCTCAGCATCTTTGAAATCCTCTTGTTTGGCGATTTCTTCTTTCACTTCCTCTTTCTTAGCAATTTCAGGTTCAGTAAACTTTTTGGTATCGTTTATTGATTTAACCTCATCTGCTGGTGGAGGTGGTGGAGGTGGTGGTACATCCTCTGGGGGTGGTGGTGGGGGTGGTGGTGTGTTATCTGGTAAATTTATATTTTCCATTTCGATAACTTTATCCAATTTATCCACCTTATTGTTTCCAAAAGTTCCTTTTGCCATATCGATTAACATTGGGGAAACCAATGCCAAACCGAACAAAGCAATACCTGAGAACAATGCTACAGTTGTTACTTTTGGGTTTTCAGATCGCAATTGATATGCTCCGTAAGACTTGTTTCGTCCCTCGAAGATAATATCAACCCAATCCTTTTTAAAGATATTTAATTTTGACATAATTTCTTAATTTCTCAGAACGTTAACTACTTCTCACCTAATATTTCCAAATCTTCAGGTGTGATATCTACTAATGCATATGATTTAATACCTGAGATAGCCATCTCATCTAAAATATCAACTAAGTTGCGATATGTAGCTTTTTCACTTGCTCTGATGATCACGATCAACCCTTGGTCTGCTTTTTGTGAATAAGCTAAAGCGGCCTTGTCTTTCTCTAACAATACTTGACGAATTCCCGTCTTACCATAAGTTTGATCTGTAGGTCCTTCCAATGGGCTGTTTACCATACCCATATACCATTTCAGTTTATTATCCCCGCCAATTAGTATAGTCATTGTACGGTTCTCATCTACTTTAGTTTTTTCTTCCTCAATTTCAGTATCTGCATCCTTATCCGGCATCGCAAGATTCATAGATTGAGGCTTATTCATAGATGTCGTCAACATGAAGAACGTAATCAATAAGAAGGCCAAATCCACCATCGCAGTTAAATCTACTCCGGCATTTTGTTTTTTACTTCTTACTTTTTTGTCCTTATTGCCTCCGCCGCCTGTATTTAATTCAGCCATTTACAGTTTAATTTTTTAATGATTAAAAATCTTCGTTTCTAAGTCCTGTAACTAAGAAGAATCTATTTACACGTTGCTCTTGCAAGATATCAATAACGTTTTTCACTGCTGGGTAGTTTGCTTCTGCATCTCCCTTAATCGCAACGTCTAACACTTTGTTATTTCTTTCTTTTGCAACAATACGCGCCATCTCTACCCAATCTTTTAATTGATTGTTTACCGAGTCTGTTGGAATACCAGGTTGATCTGCACCAACTTTGTTTCTAACGTCTGCAGGTAGATTTAAAAACTTCTTCAATTCGTTAATAGGAGTTCCGATACCTTCAGTATAAGCAAATACCTCTTTTTCTTTATCACTAAACTCTATCTGATAACGACCGCCCATTTTTTCAAGCGTAGCAATACGATCTTCTTTACCTAAAACTCCGAAGAAAACCTTTTCTTCACCTGGTTCTCCCCCGATAGTAACAGTTGCTAAGTTACTTTCAGGTAATTTCGTTTGAACGGTTGAATTGGGTGTATCTACTGGTAATGGCTCCGGAAGCTTTGCTGTCGATGTTAATACGAAGAATGTTAAGAGTAAGAATGACACGTCACACATTGCGGTCATATCTACGCTCATACTCTTCTTTTTCATTTTACCTTTAGCCATTGATAAATTTTTTAAGTTCTTATATCTTTCAATATAAGATATTAATACTTATTCTAAAATTATTTTACTAATCCTTTGAATCTTCTGTATGCTTGAGTAATAGCAAATCCAGCCTCATCAATTGAATAAGTTAATCTATCAATTTTTGTAGTAAATGAGTTATACATTACAATCGCTAATGTTGAAGTACCAATACCTGTTGCAGTACATACTAACGCCTCAGAAATACCTGTTGCTAATGCTGCAGAGTCAGGAGTACCAGATGTTGCTAAAGCAGAGAACGCTTTAATCATCCCTGTTACTGTACCTAATAATCCACATAATGTACCGATAGATACTAACGTAGCCAATACGATCATATTTTTCTCTAACATTGGCATTTCAAGCGTTGTAGCTTCTTCGATTTCTTTTTGGATAGCTTCTGTAGCTTCTTCGCTATTGTATCCTTCTTTTTTCATTTGTTGATACTTTACTAAACCAGCTCTAACAACGTTAGCTACTGATCCTTTTTGAGTATCACATGCTTCCATAGCTTCTTCGATTCTACCTTCGTTAATCGTAACTTGGATTTCTTTTACGAATTTTCCAACATCTCCTTTTCCAGAAGCTTTAGAGATAACTAAAAATCTCTCAATTGAGAAAACAATTGTCATAGTTAATAAACCAATTAACACAGCAACAACAGGTCCTCCTTTATATACCATCCCCATGAAGTTACCTGGTAGTGGATGTCCAGCAGGATCACCATTTTCAAAGTTCGCTGGATTACCCATTACGAATTGCCAAATAAGGTAACCAAAAACAATACATAATACTACAGCTAATGATGCAAATACTCTACTTGCTCCTGAGCTTGACCCTACTTTTTCAACTGATTCGTTTGATACGTTTGTCATCTTTTTAAAATTTAATTCTTTTTTTTCAATTATTACTTATTACTTTTTTCACTTTTTAAAGTCATCAGTGTCGCAAATTTATGTTTTTAGATGAAATAAAAAAATTAAAATCCATTTTTTTAAAATAAGCTAACCTTGACTTAACACAAGAAATTTTTATACTTACCTTAACATTAGAAAAAAAGTAAGCAGTGGTAAAGATAATAAGTCTAAATGAATTTTACTATCTTTATTTCGTCGCACAGACCACATTTAACATTTAATAATCTTAATATTTATACATATTTACTTGACTATTTAATTTATATTCCTCTTTAATTATATAAAATAAGCAAAATGAGACTAGAAAATTTCAAAACTGACATCATTAATGGTTATAGTCTTAAAAGTGATTTTATTACCATTGGCTGTGCTAATTTGGATCAAAAAATTGTAGCAGATACCTTTGTCAACATACCACTCAAAACCTTAAACCGCCATGGTTTAATTGCTGGTGCCACAGGAACAGGAAAGACAAAAACCATTCAAGTTCTCTCTGAACAGCTATCAAACAAAGGGATCCCCGTGTTAATGATGGATATAAAAGGAGATTTTAGCGGTATAGCGAAAGCAGGCGTTTCCAATGACTTTATCAACAATCGCCATGCCCAAATGAATTTGCCCTTTGAACCTAGTGCTTTTCCTGTCGAATTATTGACGATTTCTCATCAAAATGGCGTTCGTTTACGTGCAACTATTGCTGAATTTGGTCCAATACTACTCAGTAGAATCCTCGAATTGAACGATACCCAAGGGGGAATTGTCGCTTTATTGTTCAAATTTGCTGCGGATCATCAATTGGAACTCGTCGATTTAAAAGACTTTAAAAAGCTGTTACAGTACTTAACCAACGAGGGAAAATCGGAAATTGAAAATGAATACGGTCGAATTTCACCCGCTTCAACCAATGCAATATTGAGAAAAGTCATTGAACTAGAACAGCAAGGTGCTGAATTATTCTTTGGCGAACCGTCTTTTAACGTACGCGATTTAATGCGTTATGATGAAAACGGTAAAGGTTTTGTCAATATTGTTCGCCTAACAGATATTCAGGATAAGCCCAAACTGTTTTCTACTTTTATGTTGAATCTCTTAACACAGGTGTACAATCAACTTCCAGAACAAGGAGATAGTGGTCAACCCGAATTGGTTATTTTCATTGATGAAGCTCACCTCATTTTCAATGAAGCCAGCAAAGCGTTATTAAATCAAATTGAAACTATCGTAAAGTTAATTCGTTCTAAAGGGGTTGGAATTTATTTTATAACGCAAAACCCAACAGATATTCCCAATGGGGTTTTGGCTCAATTGGGGTTAAAAGTTCAACACGCCCTGCGTGCCTTTACTGAAAAAGACAGAAAAGCCATAAAAGCCGCTTCTGAGAATTTTCCATCCACGACCTATTACACTACCAATGAAATCATCACCCAATTGGGAACGGGTGAGGCGTTGGTTACGGCATTAAACGAGAAGGGAATTCCCACTCCTTTAGTGGTTTGTACCTTACGTGCCCCCATGAGTCGCATGGATGTGTTGTCCGAAGAGGAAATTAAAGACATCCTCTCTCAATCGAAATTAGTCAAAAAATACAATGAGACGATCGATCGAGAAAGTGCATTTGAAAAGTTAGAAAAACGCGCGGTTCCTACAAATGAGCAAAAAGACTCACCTACAACTGCGACGACAACCAAAACAAAAAAAGAAGACAATACCCTTGCCAAAAGCATCTTGAAAGTTGTAACCAGTGCAACCTTTATCAAAGGGGCTTTCAGCTTACTGAGTAAAGTAATGAATGGATCGAATAGTTCATCCCGATCGACAAAAACGACAAAGACATCATCGGCAAAAAAACGAAAATAGAGGATTAAAATCCTCTATTTTCCTTTATTAATTGTTTTATTCTCTCTTCTATTTCCAGGCTATCCCATTGGTTTTCAATCTCTGCTGTAGCCATAATCACATCCATAATTTCGGCTTGTTGATCTCCAATAGCTAAAGCTTCTTGATAGCTTCCTTCACTAAAGGTTACGCGATCGTATAAGGGCAACCAAAGATCAGGGTATTTCTTAGCAAATGAACTTTCTATCTTTTTTCGCAACAAAAACATGGGATTCGCCGTCTGCTCACTCATTTCTCTAAAATTGCGATAGGAGAGCTCTGCAATGGCATCTGCATTGACTTTACGCGCATGTTGATAGGTATCTAAAGCTTGCTCCCAATCTCCTGGATCATCGGCCAAGCAATCCAACAACACATAGACGTCTTCTAAGCCAGCATTTAATCCTTGCCCATAAAAGGGAACAACTGCATGAGCTGCATCGCCAATTAAAGCAACTTTATCTTTGTGTACCCAAGGAAAACAAGTAGTTGTCACCAGGGAATTCACAGGATTGGTTGTGTATAGCGCAACTAAATCAGGCATTAATTGCAAGGCATCGGGAAAATGGGTTTGAAAAAATGCAATAACTGCTTCTTCAGACTGAATGGAGTCAAAAGACACTTCGCCAATATAAGGCATAAATAGTGTACATGTAAACGATCCATCCATATTGGGTAAGGCAATGAGCATAAAGTCTTTTCGAGGCCAAATGTGAAATGAGTTTTCGTTTAATGCAAAACCACCTTCTTTTTTGGCAGGAATAACGAGTTCTTTATATGCTATAGGTAAATAGGATTGTTGATATTCAAATCTACTGCGTCGTTGCAGGCTACTTCTAACCTTAGAATAAGCACCATCTGCACCAAAAATCACATCATGTGCAAGCGCTTTCCATTCCTGATACTCTTGTTCACTGGTATACAACACGCCTTTCTTCGTATCTACACTCCAAATTGGCGTATTAAAAACAAACTGTACGCCTAATTCTTCTGCCCACTCGACCAATTTTTTATTTAGTCCACCACGAGATACTGCCCAAATTGCTTCTCCATGAATCCCATAGGGTTGTTTCTCCTCTTTCGCTATATGGTGAATGGCACGTTGATACATTGGAATTCCAAATTGACGAATCTTTTCTTCTAGTCCTACGCGATTCAACATTTTCCAACCGCGTTCTGAAAGCGCTAAATTAATAGAACGCCCAGAAAAATCAATCGTGCGAATATCATCTCCTTTTTCATATACAAAAACATTATGCCCCTGTTGTTTTAATGCAATGGCCAACACCGTCCCCACTAAACCACTTCCTACAATTGCAATACTTTTCCCCATACTCCTCTTAAATATTTGAATATTTAATATAATTACCTTATTAATATTTGAATAGTGTTTTTAGCTCTCTTGATAAACAGCTAACTTTAAACCACACGCTTAACAATAATGAAAAACTTAATTTGGATCATCGTTATTTTACTGACAGGTTGCTGGTATATCTGTCAGTTTATCTTTTATTTTGATGGATTGCTTGTGTATAGTTTACTAACACTGGCAATTCTTTTAACCTTACTTAATATTGTTTTGAAAGAAGGTCAAAAAAAATAATCCCTTGAAAAAGGGATTATTTTTTTATTTTTCAAACGTTAATTCCTTTCCAACGGTCAATCCTTGCGATTTAGCAAATGCTCCACACATGTGGAACAAAAGTCGTGCACCGACATTTCCGTCCCAATCATCTTCTCCTGGTGCAACCTCAACTAAATCCATTCCGATAATTTCTTTACTGGTTTCAGCAAGTCGCCCAATTAAATACGTTGCTTGTTCAAAGGTCAAACCACCTGGAACGGGTGTTCCTGTATTGGGGCAGTACCAAGGCAACAAAGCATCAATATCAAAGCTAATCACTACTTTTTGAGGCAACGAAGCGATAATTTGGTCACATTTATCTTTCCAACACATGCCTTCAAATTCGTCTTTTTTCAGCTCTGCATCAGTGTGCACTAAAACGCGACCTGATGCTTTAACTACATCTACTTCTTGTTCACAGAAATCGCGAATTCCTACTTGAACAATTTTTTCCACTTGAGCCAATTTCAAGGTATTGAACATAATAGATGCATGTGAATAGGTGAATCCTTCGTAAGCATCTCTTAAATCCATATGAGCATCAAAGTGTAAAATTCCAAATGATTCATGGTGTTTCGCTACTGCTTTATAGTACCCTAGTGGTGTACTGTGGTCTCCACCTAATAAAACAACGCGTTTACCTTGACTCATCCAGTTGGCAACTTTTGCTTCTACTTCTTTATGTAAGGTATCACAAACTTGATTGATCGTATCTAAACTTGCTTGCAAAGCAGGGTGATCTTCCAGATTTTCTCCATTTTCCAAGGCTTCGATAATCGGTTGTGCCAAAGTTTTATATTGTGCACTTTGCTCTTGCCAATGGGCTGGAGCTTCATCAAAATAGATTCCTAATTTCCACAATTCAGGATAGTTTTGATGTAATAAATCCACTTGATAAGAAGCTTCTAAAATTGCTGCTGGTCCTTCTGATGCCCCCGCTCCGTAACTTACCGTTACTTCCCAAGGCACAGGAACTACAATAATTTCACTTTCCTCTGCTGTAAAAGGCAAACCGTAGATTGTTGCATCTGCTAATCCTGGTTGAGACGGATCAAAAGTCTCTATTTTTTGTTGCTTTGTTGACATATGTATTAAGCTGTTATTTTTCGCTGCAAATTTATAAATTAAATCACAGTCCTACTATCTAAATTATTTCTGGCTTAGGATCCCTTTTTTCAATAGTTGTCCGAAGTGATACATATCTTCAAAACTCGTATACAACGGCACAGGTGCTAAGCGGATCACATTGGGTTCTCTCCAATCGACAATCACGCCTTCTTCCATTAGATAAGTAAACATAGCTCTCCCCTCTCCATGTAACAAGATCGACAACTGACTTGCGCGTTCACTTTGTTCTACTGGTGTAATAATTTCAAAATTACCTCCTACTTCCGCACCAATTGTATTGATAATAAACTCCAAATAGGCCGTAATCAAATTGCGTTTTTCAATTAATTTCGGCATTCCAATTTCAGCAAACATTTCTACTGATGCTAAATAGGGAGCCAAAGACAAGATAGGAAGATTACTAATTTGCCATCCATGTGCATTTTCAATCGGATCGTAAACAGGTTCCATTAAAAAGCGTCTTTCTTTGTTGTGTCCCCACCATCCACCAAGGCGGACTAAGTCTTTGTTGGTATGGTGTTTCTCGTGAATAAAACAACCCGATGCATTTCCTGGTCCTGAATTCATGTATTTATAACTACACCAAGCGGCAAAATCGGCATCCCAATCGTGTAGTTCTAAATTGATATTACCCGCAGCATGTGCCAAATCCCACCCTACATAAGCGCCTTGTTGATGTGCTTTTGCAGTAATAGTCTTCATATCCAGCACTTGTCCAGTATAATAATTCAATCCTCCCATTAAAACTAATGCAAGCGCATCGCCTACCTCGTCTATTTTTGCGAGGATATCTTCTAATCTAAAATTGTGTTCTCCTGGTCTTCGCTTCACTTCTACAATGACATCTTTAGGATCAAGTCCATGCCATTTTACCTGGGATTGAATCAAGTACTGATCACTTGGAAATGCTTTTTCTTCACATAAAATCTTTACGCGTTTTCCCGAAGGTTTGTAAAACGTAGCCATCAGTAAGTGCAGGTTTACAGTTAATGTATTCATTACCGTTACTTCAGATGCTTTCGCCCCAACGATTTTACTCAAAGGCTCACTAAATCTTTCGTGGTAGTCCCACCAAGGCTTATTTGCATAAAAATGTCCTTCCACCGCTAACTCAGCCCAATCTGTCATTACTTCATTCACATACTCTACCGCTCTTTTAGGTTGAAGCCCTAGTGAATTACCCGTAAAATAAATCACTTGTTTTCCGTTTACTTTTGGAAAATTAAATTCACTTCTATAGTTTGCCAAGGTATCTTTAGCATCGAGACTTTGAGCAAAAGCTAACGTATTCTCAAATTTCATGGTTTATAATTTTGGTTTTTGTAAAAGTAGAATTTTTATCAACATTTACACTATTTTCTAGTTATAAAAAATCCCTTACTGGAACAGCAAGGGATTTTTTTAATGATATCTTATTTTTTGTTCATTTTTATAAAATCAACATCGCATCACCATAGGAATAGAATTTGTAACCTTCTTCTACTGCTTCTTTGTATGCTTTCATCATTAAGTCATGTCCACAGAAAGCAGAGATCATCATTAATAAGGTAGATTTTGGCATATGGAAGTTTGTAATCATACAATCTGCAATACTAAAATCATAAGGAGGGAAGATAAATTTATTCGTCCATCCTACAAATGGATTTAAAGTTTGGCTGGAAGAAACCGAGCTTTCTAATGCACGCATACACGTGGTACCCACTGCACATACTCTGTGTTTTTCTTCTTTGGCATGATTGACAATATCACAAGCCTCTTGTGATACTACAAACTCTTCTGAATCCATCTTGTGTTTAGACAAGTCTTCTACTTCAACTGGATTAAACGTACCTAATCCGATATGTAGTGTAATTTCTGCAAATTTGATTCCATTGATTTCTAAACGCTTCATCAAGTGTTTAGAGAAATGCAGTCCCGCAGTTGGAGCCGCAACAGCTCCTTCTTCTTTTGCATAAATGGTTTGATAGCGTTCTGCATCTTCTGGAACAACTTCTCTGTTGATGTATTTTGGAATTGGCGTTTCTCCAAGCTCTTGCAATTTTGCTCTGAACTCTTCGTATGAACCATCGTATAAGAAGCGTAAGGTTCTACCTCTAGAGGTTGTATTATCAATTACTTCGGCAACTAATGAATCGTCTTCTCCAAAGTACAATTTATTTCCAATTCGAATCTTACGTGCTGGATCTACTAAAACATCCCATAAACGTTGTTCTTCATTCAATTCGCGCAATAAGAAAACTTCAATTCTAGCTCCTGTTTTTTCTTTATTTCCATAAAGACGCGCAGGAAATACTTTTGTATTGTTCAAAACCATTACATCACCTTCTCCAAAATAATCCACCACATCTTTGAATAACTTATGTTCGATCGTTCCCGTTTTTCGGTCGATAACCATTAAACGAGCCTCATCTCTATTCTCAGCTGGAAATTCTGCCAATAATTCTTCTGGCAAATCAAAATTAAAGTTTGATAACTTCATTGAAAAACAATTTTAATTAGTTCAATAAAAAGAGGTTAGCTCTTTTCAAGTTTTACAAATATACAACCTTGAGATAGGCGTTGTCAAGTATTTAGCACTATTTTTTTATTTATCAAGGCGTTTCGAGCACTGAAAACCCTAGTTTTTGCAGGTCTTTCCAAAAGCTAGGATAAGACTTTGTCACCACCTCTGCCTCTTGGATAATCAAATCCATTTGTAACATCAAAGGAGCAAAAGCCATGGCCATTCGATGATCTTGATAAGTCGCTATTTGTACCACATCTTCTTCACGCTTTTCTTTCGTCGCGTCTAAGGTTAGGGAATGATCCGTAATAGACAGCTTCCCTCCTAGTTTTTTCAACTCTTGTTGAAGGGCAACCAATCGGTCCGTTTCTTTAATCTTCAACGTATGCAATCCTTTAATATCACAGGCAATTCCCAAACCAAAGCAAGTAACCACAACAGTTTGTGCCAAATCAGGTGTAGCCGTAAAATCACCTTGAAAGGCAGCTGTTGGCGTTGCTACTTTGGTCAATCGAATAAAATCATCTGCTTCAAAAGCGGTTGCTACGCCCAATTGAGTGTAAATAGTTGGCAATTGTGCATCTCCTTGTAGACTAATGGGTTTAAATTTCCCCAACCGCAGGGATGTTCCCACAGCCGACAAGGCTACAATAGAATAGTAATAGGAGGCGGAAGACCAATCGGCCTCGACTGTGAATTGCGTTTTTTTAAGTTTTTTTGGAGGACATACAGTTATTTGCTGTCCGTGAAACGTCGTTTCCGCTCCTAACTCCTCAATCAAAGACAAGGTCATCTCGATATAAGGTCGAGAAGTAATCGCTCCGATTAATTCAAGCTGGATTCCCTTTTTCAAGGCGGTTCCCACCAGAAGCAAAGCCGAAATATACTGACTGCTTATAGCTGCTGGAATACGAATACTTCCGCCATCTGCCTGTATTCCGTCAATAGCCAAAGGGGGATAGCCCTCTTTTTCGAGGTAGGTAATTTTCGCTCCCAATTCGCGTAGGGCATCGACCAAAATACCAATAGGACGATTGTGCATGCGCTCACTGCCTTCAAGTTGGATCGACTCCTTTTGACACAAAGCAAAATAGGCCGTTAAAAAACGCATCGTCGTCCCTGCATGATGTACATTTACTCGCCCTTTTGTAACAACTAACCCTTCTTGCATTGCCACCACATCATCTGAATCCGAGACATTATCAACAGCTAATTGCGGAAATAGCTGTTGCAAGAGCAACAGCCGATTGCTTTCGGACTTACTTCCCGAAATAACAACCGTTGGTACGGAGTTTAATTCTGTCTGTAACGAGGATTGTTGAAGGTACACCTGCATCTAGTAGTTCCGCTTATTTTAATTTTTCGTTGTTGTGATGGCGATCGTGATCGCGTTTGGTTTTCAGGTCCATTTTTTTGTCAAATGCCTCCTGTAAATTTACCCCAGTTTGATTGGCTAAACACAAAACCACAAAAACTACATCGGCTAACTCTTCTCCTAAATCTTTGTTTTTATCGCTCTCTTTTTCCGATTGTTCTCCATAACGACGAGCAATAATACGCGCTACTTCTCCAACTTCTTCTGTTAATTGAGCCATATTAGTCAACTCATTAAAATAGCGAACACCGTGTTCTTTGATCCACGTATCTACTGCTAACTGTGCGTCTTGTATCTTCATTTTTTTACTTTTTTTATTTTTTGTGTGGTTTGTCTTCGGTCTCTAGAGCCAGCAAACAAACCGAACACATCTTCTTTTACTTTCCTTTTTTAAACAATCTATTTTTCACCCACTTCTCATACACAATCATCAAAACGATGAAAATCACATAGCGGATGGCTACATTTTGCATACATAAAGGATCACCTTGTAAGGCACAAATAAAATCATTGGCAATGATCCACGAAAACAAAATGTAGATAACCGTGAACAGGCTAAATTTGATTAGTATATTTTTCATTATTCTTTATTTTGAGAATCAATACAGATCGTTACAGGTCCATCATTGAGTAAAGCTACTTTCATGTCTGCACCGAATCGTCCTGTTTGTACTTTTTTACTTAAATCTTCTTCTACTTGGGCGATGAACTGCTCATACATTGGAATAGCAAAATCGGGTTTGGCTGCGCGAATGTATGAAGGTCTATTTCCTTTCTTTGTTGATGCATGTAAGGTAAACTGACTAACAACTAACACCGCTCCATTTATATCGAGAACAGATTTATTCATCACACCTTGTTCATCCTCAAAAATACGCAAATTCACCAATTTTCCCGACAACCACTCAATATCTTGTTTTGTATCGATGTCTTCTATTCCCACTAAAACGAGTAAGCCCTTACCGATGCTTCCCGTAATTTCACCCTCTACTGTAACAGAGGCTTCTGTTACGCGTTGTATTACTATTCTCACTGTATCTTTTTTCTACTTGTTTATTTTTTCTAACACGACTGAACTCTCTTTTATTCGCTGTTGAAGCGTAAGATACAACAGGCGGAGTTCCTTGTAATCTGCTTTAGCGATATCGGTTTTTTGTATGCGTAAACTCAATCCGACTTGCAATTGATTGCCCTCTAAGACTTTCACTTCGTACATCATACTCGCTCCCGTTTTCGGACTAGTAAACACCTCATCACTGGGATAGCTTTTCAATCGATATCCCTCAGGTAGTTGAACTACTAACTTATACATATCGACAAAGGGATAGTTAAAATGAATGTCCGTTTCACGCATCGGATGCTCAAATGGATTGACTTTATCGCGATAAAAATCCATTGGGTTAAAGGTCAACGTCTTATTTTGAGGATCTACTGTTGCAAAGTTAAATTTTCTCACCTGAAACTGTAGGTCAATATCCTTTGTTGGCGTTGATGTAATCTCACCTTCACTCAAAAAGAATTGGGAACTACGCGCTTCAATATCACCGCGACTTCTATTTACTGCACTCTCCCCATAGTTGGACTTAAACGCTAAGGCTTCATAACGCGTTAGACGACTTTTCATCGTTCCTGTTGCATTTCCCAAACCGTCTAAAGTCAGTTGAAAGTCTTCTTGTTTAAACGAAAGTTGTTTGGGAGTTAGGTCTACTTTTGTCACCTCATATTGATCAGTAATCATCCAACCATATCCATTCAAATCTTCAAATGGCAATACATTTAAAACAGCATGATCACTTGTTCCGTCCACAACATAAAACTGGCCTTCTATTTGAAATCCCACGATGACATGATTGACAAATCGCGCAAATAAAATTGGAGCTTCTCCATTAGATTGTGTGCTTAATACAATCGGTTCTGCTAAAAAGCCTGCTGCTCGCAATGCGCCAACTAGGGCTAGATTAATATCTGCACTATTTCCCTCTCCTTGACTCATTGCCTTTTTTACTCCTTTATCAGTCCAATAGGCATACTGTTGATCCCATTTGATATGCTGTTGAACATAGGCAATCACTTTTTCGGCTTTTTCTAGTGCATGTAAACCGTTTAAATCAATATTTTCAAGCGTTTTACTCCAGAATTTCTCCTGTTTGAGTTCGCCGCCAAAATTTCGATCCTTGTACATTTCTTTTGCCACAGCTACTGGTTCATGTGGAATCACCACAGAGGGGTTCATTGGATATTGAAATTGGATTAAATCAAATCGAATTGTACTACTATTTCGCTGTGCATTGGCTGAAAAAGGTTCAGGTCGAAAGGCAGGAATATCCTTGGCATTAAAACGTAAAACGGCTTCCTTAAAACGATAGGATGTTCCCCAATTGGATCGGGTTAAATCACGGGCTGTTTCAGTAACTTCTTTAGTTTCGTTTACATTCAATGTTCCAGTCTTCGTAATCAAATAGGTTAAGTTATCTGGAATTCTAACGGTATAGTTACTTTGAAGCTTAGGTAAATCATCCTGGAAATACCAAGTGGGGATTACATCGATATTGTCTAATTTTTTACTATAGCTATATTCAATGCGATCGCCTACGCGAACGTCATTCGCGATAATTTCCTTGACATAAAAACCGTCTTCAACCATTCGATTTGTCGCGAATTTCACCTCAATTACCTCTTCTTTTCCTTGATTGGTGCGGTAAATCTTATAGGACTCTATTTCGACCACTTCTTTAGTATATCGATTAGAGTAAAAAGGCACAAACACATGGGCGTGTTTCACTCCTTCATTGGTATTAATCTGGATGAGTCGCTTGACTTTTTGGAGGATAGCAAAACCACTGTCTTCTGAAAACTCGTATTCCACTAGGCCCTCTTCATTCAATACCACAGCGTCCGCCTTGTTTTGCATCGCCTCATTATCTACCTCAATGATTGGTGCATTTTCTACTTGGTCAGCAGCTGTAGTTGCTAAATGTTGAGCAAAACTACTGCAACTAAAAAATCCCAGCGTAATTAATACAAGCTTTTTCATTTACTATTTGACATTTTTATTATCCTTCTCAAAAATACAAAACTATAGCAGTTTGACCTCTAATTTTAGCGATGATTTAGGATCATCTAGTAAAACTAAGCCATAAAGAAAGGAGGTGAATTGGAAATAGCGTTTTTCATCTGCTATTTACAACTAGTTTTACCTCTTTATCGCGGTTTAAAAAACAAAAAAAATCACCTTACCTAGCTTTGATTTAACTTTTCTATAACAAAAAGATCTGATTTTTCACCTTAACTTCATAGTACACTTTTATCAAAAAAGTAACCAACACTACAGAAAAACATGGTAAAAACTTCAAAAAAAACACAAAAAACACAACTATCACCTTATTATTCAAAAAACAAAGTGAATTCAAGTCATCACGAAATTGAATTCACCTTTTAGAATTTGTGATGTATGCACTATTTACGTAATGCATTTTTGATGAAGTTGCCGGCACTTATCCACCTATTCGCCCCCATTACCTGCATAGTATAGCTATGCCAATAACCTAATCTGTACCCAAAAGAAGAACAATACGTTGTCTTGATAGCGATCAAACACTTGATTTTCTTGCAGGTTAGGATCGAAAAAACATTTTTATTAATCCGCAAGATCACATCGATCTTGCACAACTCTTTATGATTATGAAAAAGAAATATAGCATGCTTTTCTGCATGGTTATCTTCGCTACTGCTTGTAGCACAGATCAATCTTCTCCGTCGGTAGAGAAGCAACAGATTCCCCCAACGGATATCTATGCCACAATCTCCCAAACCTATCAACAAAAGCAAGAGTTTCGTGCCACCCCAACGACTCTTGGTTTTTGGGGTTGGTTAAAAGATGTTGCGACAGCCGATGCAAAAGCTGCGGCAGCTTATGCAGTAAAACACGGCAAGAAAAGTGACTGGACAGAAGCCTTACTTATTGGTGCTGCAGCTTCTGTTGGGGCAGCATTACCAGGTAATTCCTCCAAAACGACCACAAATGCAACCCTTTCATCTCCTAATCGTGTATCCATTTTATCCGATGTAACGCAAATTAAATCAGCCGTCAATACCTCTAATTTTATGGATGACTTAGGGTATACACATTATGTTTTAGTCAACGCAGTACTGAATGACCCAACTAGCTCACAACTAGTACTCAAGGAAAATCAGGGAGATTTTTATGACAAAATATACGACAAAGTATACAGTCAAGCCCAAAAATTAGGCATCCAAGCGATTTATGATAAGCAAGAGGCTGTTGCGCTATTAGAGAAAATAAAAAATACAGCTGCAGGTGAAAGCGACACCTATTATCAACAACTCTTTTCTTTTAAAAACCCAAAAGATCAGACCGATTTTAGAGCAATTGATGATTTATATACCCGTACGTTTAATACCCTTAAAAGTGCAGTTGTTTTTACAGCCTACTCTAAGGAAATGGAAGCGGCTGTACTCCAAGATGCAACACTATCTCAAACCGTGAAAGAGATTCTGTTACTCGAAATGGCAACTTACCGTTTTGGGTTTACCTATTATGCTTCAGGATTATAAATTTCAATAAAAAAAGCTGCCCCTTGTGTACACAGGGGGCAGCTCTTATATGTTGAGCGAATAAATTCGCTTTTATCTTTTTATCAATTAGTGGGTCTTGGCGTCTAGTTAGACCATGCAAAACAAAAAAAACAAGATTATTCCTCTTGGTTTCTGCCATCTTTATAAATATCTGTTCGATAATGTTCTTCTTCTCCATCGAGAATCTGAATATAAGTTTTATAGCGAGACCAAGCGAGTTCATCCCTGTCAAGAGCATCCTTAACTGCACAATGTGGTTCTTCTCGGTGTAAGCAGTTATTGAATTTACATTGATCTTTTAATGCGAAGAACTCTGGGAAATAATCGCCTACCTCTTGAGGTTCCATGTCGACCACACCAAATCCTCGGATTCCTGGCGTATCGATAATAGCGGCATCGAAAGTCAAGTCAAACATTTCGGCAAACGTTGTGGTGTGTTGTCCTTGTTTGTGTTGCTCTGAAATTTGCGCTGTTTTTAAATGCAATCCTGGTTCTATTGCGTTGATCAATGTTGATTTTCCTACTCCTGAATGACCTGAAAACATGGATACCTTTCCAATCATTCGCTCTTTAATTGCCTCTAACCCCTTTGATTCTATAGCAGAAACACGCAAACACTCGTATCCGATTTGGCTGTAGATGTATTGTAAATACAACTGTTCATCTAAAGCTTCTTCTGAATACGTATCAATTTTGTTGAAAACTAACACCGTTTTAATTCCATAGGCTTCTGCCGTCACCAAAAAACGATCAATAAAACTCGTTGTTGTTACAGGGTTGTCAATTGTCACAATCAAAAACATTGTATCGATATTGGATGCGATAATATGTACTTGTTTGGATAAGTTGACCGATTTACGCACAATATAATTCATACGAGGAGCGATTTCATTAATCACACCTGTTGTTGTGTCATTGGTTGTTTCTAGTTCAAAAACGACATGATCCCCTACTGCCAGCGGATTTGTGCTTTTAATTCCCTTAATGCGAAACTTCCCCTTGATGCGGCAATTGTAAAACTGCCCATCTTCACCTTTGACAACATACCAGCTTCCCGTTGATTTATACACTGTTCCTTTCATAGGGCAAATATATTTTAAATATTCCTGCAAAAAAAAGAGACCAAGTAGAAAATCACTTCGTCTCTTTTGTGTTTTTTGTTTCTTTTTGTTTCTACTCTTCTTTTCTATTGATGACTTGATCCTGTCGATAAATACTTTCTTGGTGGATAGCGGTATAAATTGTACGGATAAATTCATCTGTAAAACCAAGATGTTCTCCTTCTTTCATCATTTTCTCTACGATACTATTCCATCTTTCCTGTTGAAAAACAGCAACATTTTTTTCGCGTTTAAGTGAGCCAATCTCATCGGAAATCATCATTCTCTTTTTTAGCAAATCCAGTATTTTACTGTCCATATCGTCAATTTGGATGCGATAGGTTTGTAACTTCTGCATATAATCTTCCGTATCGTCAGTTATATTGCGCAACTTCAGCGTGTGAATAATGGTTTTCAATTGTTCAGGTGTCACTTGTTGAGCTGCATCGCTCCATGCTTTTTCTGGATTAGCATGTGTTTCGATCATCAATCCATCAAAATTGAGATCTAAGGCCAATTGAGAGACGGACAAAATTCGATCTCTGCGTCCTGTAATGTGGGACGGATCACAAAAAATAGGAATATGTGGTAATTCTGATTTGATATCTAACGGTATTTGCCATTCGGGTATGTTGCGGTATTTTGTCTTTTCGTACGTACTAAATCCGCGGTGAATTAACCCTAACTTGCTGATATTGGCTTTTTCGAGTCGTTCTAATCCGCCCATCCACAGGGATAGATCCGGATTAATTGGATTTTTAAGCATCACGATTTTATCCGTCCCCCTCAAAGCATCTGCAATTTCTTGAACTGAAAATGGATTTACTGCCGTACGAGCACCAATCCACAAGATGTCCACATCATGGGCTAGACATAAATCAACATGTTCTGCTGTAGCTACTTCTGTTGCCAGTAGCAATCCAGTTTCATCCTTTACCTGTTTCATCCAATCCAAACCAATCGCACCAACTCCTTCAAATCCACCTGGTTTTGTTCTAGGTTTCCAAATACCTGCTCGAAATACTTTTACCTCTTCTGGTAAAGAGTGAGCAATTTGCAACAATTGTTCTGGTGTTTCAGCACTACATGGACCTGCAATTATTGCAGGTGCTTGACCTTGAAAAACAGCTAACCAATCTTTACTCATTTCTTACAATTTCATTTCTTACAAATTTACGAGTTATATTTCATAAAAAAGGAATTAATCCCACTTGTTACAACCTCAAAAAACAGATAAGTCACTTTTTGTTCTTTGTTTTTTATAATAATTAATACATTTACTTTTCATCAAAAAATCAACCTACATGTCATTACTAACTTTTATCTTAATTATGTTTCTAGGTGCCTTTGCAGCTGGTTTTATCGGCTCATTATCAGGACTTGGAGGCGGAATTATTATAATCCCTTTACTCTCTGTATTCTTAGGTGTTGACATGCACTATGCCATTGGAACAGCTTTAGTTGCTGTAATTGCGACCTCTTCTGGGTCTGCATCCGCCTATGTACGAGAGGGAATTACCAACATGCGATTGGGTATGTTTCTTGAAATTGCTACTACCATTGGGGCAGTAGTGGGTGCACTTCTCTCAACCAATGCACCTACTTCCTTATTGGCTATCATCTTCGGGGCAACCCTTATTTTCTCTTCTTTGAATTCTATTCGAAAAAAAGAAGACCACCTCGTTACACCTGATCAAGGAAGTTTTTTAGCCAAAAAACTAAAACTTGCGGGTAACTATCCGACGGCTAGTGGTGAAAAAGTGCATTACAGCATGACCAATATTCTCGGTGGGTTTAGCATGATGGGCGTAGCGGGAATGATGTCGGGATTATTGGGAATTGGATCTGGTGCTTTTAAAGTAATTGCCATGGATACCATCATGAAAGTTCCCTTTAAAGTATCTACGACAACGAGTAACTTCATGATGGGCGTTACTGCCATCGCCAGTTCGGTCATCTACATTCAAAAAGGCTATATTGAACCCTCTATCTGCATGCCTGTTATTATTGGCGTGCTCATTGGTTCTATGGTAGGTGCAAAAGTTTTAATGAAAGCCAACACTAAAAAACTCAAATTGTTTTTTGCTGTCTTGATTTTCATTATTGCACTTAACATGATTTACAACGGAATTACAGGAAAAATCTAAAAAAAAACACCATGAGTACCTCAAAATTTACAGATAACCAATTGCAAAATACTATCGGAAATGTGTTGCGTTATGGCGTTTTAAGTGCTTTAACTGTAACGCTTATTGGCGGCATTATCCTCCTAGTGAAAGATTCCCAACAAACGGTTTCCTTCTCCACTTTTGTAGAGAACGATCAAAACCTATTTGTGGTCTTTCAAAACATCTTGGATGGCGTAAAGAATTGGAATGGAGAATCCATTATTTTTCTTGGTATTTTACTTTTATTTCTAACGCCTGCCCTTCGCCTTGTCTTGTCTTTATTTTCTTTTATGTTAGAAAAAGACAGCCTTTATGTAGTGATTACCTTAATCGTTATTGCGGTGATCATTCTTAGTGTCTCTTTCGGTTTTTCTCATTAATTTACCTACATTTGTTTTTACTAACCACCCATTGCATATGTCTATTAAAGTAGAAAACATTAGTAAATATTATGGCGAACAACAGGCGTTGAATGCTATTAACTTCTCCATACCCAAAGGACAGATTGTCGGTTTTCTGGGTCCAAACGGCGCCGGAAAATCAACCCTAATGAAAATACTAACCACGTTCATTCACAGCGATGAAGGATCAGCCTATGTCAATGAATACCATGTGGCCACGCAAACAAAAAAAGTACAGCAATCGATCGGGTATTTAGCCGAACACAATCCGCTGTATTTGGATATGTATGTAAGGGAGTATTTACAATTTAATGCCTCGATTTACAAGGTAAAAAAAGAGCGCATTGAAGAAGTCATTACCCTAACAGGATTAACACCAGAAGCTCACAAAAAAATTGGTCAACTATCGAAGGGCTATCGACAACGTGTGGGAATAGCAACTGCTTTACTTCACGACCCTGAGGTATTGATCTTAGATGAGCCCACAACAGGACTTGACCCCAATCAATTGGTCGAAATTAGAGCGTTGATTAAAGCCGTAGGAAAGGATAAAACCGTTTTTCTTTCGACGCATATTATGCAAGAGGTTGAAGCCATTTGCGAACGCGTCATAATCATCAAAAAAGGACAGATTGTTGCGGATCAATTGTTGCACGATTTACTAGAAAATCAAAATGAACAGATTATTTCTGTTGAATTTGACTTTAAAATTGAAATTGAATTCATCAATCGCATTCCCCATTTACTACAAGCCAATCACATTCACGATACCCAATGGGATCTTGTTTTCCCGATAGGGCAAGATTACCGTGCAACGGTGTATGACTTTGCACAACAACAAGGACTGAAAACGCTTTCACTACAACCTAAAAACAAAAATTTAGAAAAGCTTTTTCACGAATTTACAGCTACGGAACCCCAAGAATAACGATAAAAAAAAAGAGCCGTACGGCTCTTTTTTTGTTTTATCTAAAATAATCCATTGATTTCTGCATTGATTTTATCGATAATCAGTCCTAAATCCTCTGGTTTATCTACAAAATCCATGTCGTCCACATCAATGACTAAAAGCTTTCCTTTGTCATAGCCTTTGATCCAATTTTCGTAGCGTTCATTTAACCCGCTGAGATACTCAATCGAAATTGAGTTTTCATACTCTCGCCCTCTTTTGTGAATTTGTCCAACTAAATTAGGTACTGTACTTCTCAAATAAATTAATAAATCTGGTGCTGCTACCAAATCCTGCATTAAATCAAAAAGTGTCGCATAGTTCTTAAAATCGCGATTGGACATTAACCCCATCGCATGCAAGTTTGGAGCGAAAATATGAGCATCCTCATATATCGTTCGATCTTGAATGATTGTTTTTCCACTCTGTCTGATTTGAAGTACTTGGCGAAAACGACTGTTCAAAAAATAAACTTGTAAATTAAATGACCAACGATCCATTTGATGGTAAAAGTCATCTAAATATGGATTATCTACCACATCTTCATAATGTGCTTCCCATCCATAATGTTTTGCTAATAAGTTTGTTAGTGTTGTTTTTCCCGCTCCAATATTTCCAGCAATCGCTATGTGCATTACGGTAATTTTATTTGATAATTATTTACTTTCTGTTCGGTAAAAATACTCAATTTTTGAGTGTTATAAAAGAAGCCTGAAATGCTTTTTACATCCATGTTTATTTCGACAATCTTATTCTTCTCCATATCAACGTAATACAGCTTATTTAGATACGAATAAAATACCTGTTTATTATTTAGGATTTGGATCTGATCATAATCAGTAGGTAAAGCATAGGTCAAAACTTCATTTCCATAAATATCAATTCCTTTGATTGTATGATCTGCTGTAACGCGGTAGAGGTAGTTCAACGTAGATTGATAGTCCTTGATCTGATCCTCTTTAATGGTAAAGATATTACGCACTTCTAAAGTACTTAAATTGTAGCGCAATACACTTTGATTAGCTTGATTGACAATCCACAAGTTCTTTTGTGTACTGGTACCCACATAAGCAGGATCCATAGCGGAAAATCGCCCTGTTAATTCAACGGTATTCAACAAAGCCAATTCTTTACTCAGCAAAACAATGGAATTAAAATCAGAATAGAATAACACTGGGAAAAGCGAATTGGTCAGATCAATCATTTTTAATGTACCTAGTTTGGGTAAACTAAAATGCTCTGAGGAGTATTTACTTCGTTTTCGCAAGGTATTGTCCTCTCGCGTAAACGTATTGTCAAAGATGTCTTTACTGATAAAAACTTCTTTTTCTTTTAGCGATTCACTGTTTAAAAACTGGGCATTAATTGTTTCTTGGGCCAAGGTTGACCAGCTACCACAAAGCAGGAGAAAAGCAATAAACTTTTTCATATTTACTTCCTAATATAGGTTTGAAAAGTAAAAGCATAGGCGTGTTTTTCATCGATGGGATGATAATTCTCTTTGACCAATTGCCAATCGGAAGTTGAGAATTCAGGAAAAAACGCATCTCCATCAAAAGAGGCGTGAACTTGAGTTATTTCTAATTGATCTGCAATAGGCAAAGCCAGCGTGTAAATTTCTCCCCCTCCGATCACATACACCTGTTCTTCGTCTTTGGTCCGCTCTAGTGCTTCTTCTAAGCTGTGAACAACAATACAATTTTCGGGAACGACATAGTCCTCTTGTCTCGTGATAATGACATGTGTTCTATTGGGTAAAGGTTTGGGAAATGACTCAAACGTCTTGCGTCCCATAATGATATAATGATGGGAGGTTAACGTTTTAAAATGTTTGAAATCATCGGGTAAATGCCAAATGATTGCATTGTCTTTGCCCAATACGTTTTGCTCTGCAACAGCAGCGATTAGGATAATCATCGAATTAGTGTTTTGAATCGTCTTGGTTTAAGTCTCGTTTAACATCTACTAGGGGAAAGTCCTTTTCCACTTTCGCTCGTAGTTGTCTAATTTTTTCTTGTTGGATGCCAATGAGTCGTTCAATTTCGCGCTCTTGCCAAGCAGGTCCCATAAAGCGATTGATGACCCATACATTAATCACGTGAAAGAGCAAGAGTAAAGCCCAGGCTCCCACAGCATAGGTCCACCAGACCCCAACGAGTTGTGGATCTTTCACCCACATATTAATTGCGTATAAAACAAGTGCCCCTAATAGAAAAACAACAAAGTGAAATAATAACATCTTGCGTTGTTTGATTCGATTCTTGGCATACTCGTACTGTTTAATTGCTTCCGTTTTTTCCATAGCATTTTTGGATTAGAAATTATACAGATACTTTACCTTTTATCGCGGGATGTGATACGTAATCTTCTAACGTAAAATCCTCATAGGTAAAGCTAAAAATATCTTTTACATTCGGATTGATTTTCATTGTTGGCAAAGCATAAGGCGTACGACTCAATTGCAGGTTTACTTGTTCAATGTGATTGTTGTAAATGTGCACATCGCCAAACGTATGGATAAAATCCCCTACTTCTAAATCGCAAACTTGAGCAACCATTAGGGTTAGTAAAGCATAGGAAGCAATATTAAAGGGCACTCCTAAAAACACATCAGCACTACGTTGGTACAACTGACAAGACAATTTCCCTTCCGCTACATAGAACTGAAAAAACGAGTGACACGGAGGTAAAGCGGCTTTGTTATTAGCTACATTTTCTGCAAAAGAAACGCTGGTATCTGGTAATACACTTGGATTCCATGCAGAAACCATAATACGTCTACTATCGGGATTTGTTTTTAAGGTATCAATCACTTCTTTAATTTGATCAATGCCTTCACCATTCCAGTTGCGCCATTGGTATCCATAGACTGGACCTAAGTCTCCATTTTCATCAGCCCATTCATCCCAAATACGAACACCGTTTTCTTTGAGGTAAGCAATATTGGTTTCTCCTTTTAAAAACCACAACAATTCGTGTATAATAGACTTCAAGTGTACTTTTTTGGTCGTAACAAGAGGAAAACCTTCGGCTAAATCAAAACGCATTTGATGGCCAAAAATACTCTTTGTTCCCGTTCCTGTACGGTCTCCTTTTTGCACCCCTTTATCTAAAACTTCTTGTACTAAATTCAAATATTGTTTCATTCCTTCACTCCTTTTTATCTATGATCGCTTACTAATTTCGTCTCTAATTCGCGCTGCTGTTTCGTAGTCTTCATTGCCAATAGCTTCGTTGAGTAGGCGTTGTAAATCAGCTAATGCGTATTTATTATACCCTTTTCCTTCGATGTCCAACTCTAAAAACTGTTCTACTTGACTGGCGATATCATCGTCGGCTGTTTCCTCTTCAACTTCTGGGCTTCCACTTAAAATGATTCCCGCTTTATTCATAATATCAGGATACGTATAAATGGGTGCAAAAAAGCGAATCGCCAAGGCAATTGCATCAGAAGTACGGGCATCCATCACTTCTTCTATGCCGTTTTTCTCCCAGACCAAGCTTGAAAAAAACACGCCATCCACCAATTTATGAACAATCACGTGTTTCAATTGAATATCAAATGTATCGGCAAAACTCTTAAATAAATCGTGTGTTAAAGGTCTTGGAGGGCGAATCTCCTCCTCAATTGCGATTGCAATGGCTTGCGCTTCAAAAGCTCCAATAACAATAGGCAATTTTCGATCTCCATGCTCTTCATCTAAAATCAAGGCATATGCTCCATTTTGAGAATGGCTATATGAAATTCCTTTAACTGTCAGCTTAATCAAACTCATAATCTTCTTTATAAAAACAAAAAACAGTAACTAAATCAAAGATAAACAATCTTTAGATTTTAGTTACTGTCTTGGTAAATTATCTAAATCAAAAAATGCTATTACGCGTTTTTCGCTTTAAAGTCTTTTAATTTCTCAACTAATTGAGGAAGTACCTGGAACGCATCTCCAACAATTCCGTAGTCTGCAACTTTGAAGAAAGGAGCTTCTGGATCTGTGTTGATTACTACTTTCACTTTGGATGAGTTTACCCCTGCAATATGTTGGATTGCTCCAGAAATACCTACTGCAATATAAAGGTTAGCAGCTACAGGTTTACCTGTTTGTCCTACGTGCTCTTCGTGTGATCTCCATCCCACATCAGATACAGGTTTAGAACAAGCTAAAGCAGCACCTAATACTTCTGCTAAATCTTCTAACATGCCCCAGTTTTCTGGTCCTTTCATACCACGTCCACCAGAAACAACGATATCCGCATCAGCAATCGTTACTTTTCCAGATACTTTCTCTACTCCTTCTACTTTTAGGCTGAAGTCTGCATCATTTAAGCTTGGTGCAAAATCTTCCGTTGCAGCAGCTCCTGAAGCTTCTACTAATCCGAAAGAATTTTTCCCTAAAGCCATTACTTTTACATCCGAAGAAATTTCTGTAAAGTTGAATGCTTTATTTGAAAAACCAGTTCTTTTTACTACAAATGGAGCTGTACTTTCTGGTAGTGCTACTACGTTTGAAGCAAAACCTGCATTCAATCCAACCGCTACAGCTGGCGCTGCATACAAACTATCGGTTGAAGAAGATAAGATCACCAATTTAGCCCCTTCTTTTTGAGCGGCTTGTTTGATTACATCGGCATATGCTTTGGCGTTGAATGTATTTAATTTATCGCTAGATACTTTCAATACCTTGTCTACCCCGTATTTTCCTAATTCGCTAACATCAGAAGCATTAACCGTTACAGCTGTAACTGTTGTTCCCAATGATTCTGCTACTTTTTTCGCATAAGAAGCTAACTCTAATGCTACTTTTTTAAATTTTCCTTCTGCTGATTCAGCATATATTAAAACTGACATACTTTTTCTTTTTAAGGTTAAAAATTACTAGAATTAGATCACTTTTGCTTCGTTGTGCAATAAGTTGATTAACTCATCTAAGTTATCTGGAGCAATCATTTTACAAGCTGATTTTGCAGCTGGTTTTTCAAATTTCACTGCTTTTGTTACAGCTTCTGCTCCTACTGGTTCAAGAACAGTCAAGGCTTTTGTTCTAGCAGCCATAATTCCACGCATATTTGGAATACGCAAGTCTTTCTCGTCTACTAATCCTTTTTGTCCACCAATAACTACTGGTAATTTTCCAGATATTGTCTCTTTACCTCCATCAATTTGACGAATTGCTTTTACTGCTGTACCATCCACATCGATTCCTTCACATGAATTGATGAAATCGTAACCTAACATAGCAGCTAACATTCCGGGAACCATTCCACCATTATAGTCTAATGATTCTTTTCCTGCTAATACTAAATCGTATCCACCATTTTTCACTACTTCAGCTACTTGTTTTGCAACAAATGCACCATCTGTAGGCACTGCATTTACGCGAATTGCTTCATCAGCTCCAATTGCCAATGCTTTTCTTAAGGTAGGCTCTGTATCAGCTCCTCCAACATTTACTACTGTTACCGTAGCTCCTTGTTTTTCTTTAAACCAAATGGCACGTGTTAATGCATATTCATCGTTAGCATTGATCACAAATTGCACTCCATTGGTATCAAACTCAGCATCACCATTTGTGAAATTGATTTTTGATGTAGTATCAGGCACGTGGCTGATGCAAACTAATATCTTCATTATTATTATAGTTTTTTGTTTTACAATATTACTTGTGAACGAAAATAAGAATTAATTTTCAATATTTTACTATGCAAGCATACTAATTAAGTTTGAATTAACCAAATATAATTCACTAAATCACCCAATAAGTCAATATCTTTTAGAGGAAATCTTGCTTCAAATAACCATTTCTTGAAACAAAAGTCAAAAAATTAAAAAGTTTGCAATTTGCATTCGTCTTCGATTTCTCCTTACTATAAAAAAACTCACTGTTAGAATTAAACTAATCCTTTTACAACCTCCATCGACAGGGAGATAAGTTTTCTTTGGAGTGCGTCCATTGTGAGTCCATAATGACTCCATAGTGCGTCTATTAAAAACAACGCATTTAATAGACTGACTATAGACGCAACATGCACCTATACTAGTAACATATTAAAGAAAATAAGGTAAAGACTTACGCTGCGTTCTAAACTGGTGAATGGTGAATGGTAAATGGTGAATGGTAAATGGTAAATGGTGAATGGTGAATGGTAAATAGTGAATGGTAAATAGTGAATAGTAAATAGTGAATAGTAAATAGTGAATAGTAAATAGTAAATAGTGAACTGTTCACCGTAAACCGGTAAACTGTTAACCAAAAAAAGGATGCCCTTTTGGGGCACCCTCTTCCTTTTTATTGTAAAAAAATTTACTTCTGTTTTAAAAAATAATCTTTTTCTTATTTGGTAACACTAGCTACTAAAATATCTCCTTCTGATTTTGAGGTTTCGATTACTTTTCCGTCTTTAATAATTTCCAACATTAAAAGTCCTTTTTTATCCTCGCCATCAATGGTACTTCCCGTAACAGAAACTGCTACTACTTTCTTTCCTGAAAACGATTTAGACCATTCTTTTTTCCCCAAATCCGCAATTGATTCTGTTGATCCACCTTCTACAACAACGATATTGTGAATTACCGCATTATCAGAAGTTTTAGCAACAATTTCATATCCACTATCACTTGAAGAGCTATCATCACTACTGCATGAAGACGCGCCCATAGCTACTACTGCACATATAAGTGCAACTTTAATTTTTTTCAACATAATTAGCATTTTTGAGTTTTACGACACAAATAAAATACGTATCTGAGATATTTACAACTAATTTAATTCAATCGGAAAAACTACATCAATTTGTGTATTTTTTCCACAAAAAGAAGCAGTTAATCTCAAAAACCGTACAATTACTAGCTTCTTTCCTCATTCGAAGTCATAAAAATCCAACCCCTCAAAAAACAACATTTTATAAATAATTCATTGTCAAAAAGTTAAAAATACAAACAACAAATTTATTTCATTTAGTATTCCACAGTCAGATTTCCACTAAAAAAGATAAAGTGTATCGCTCTTGTTTTTCAAATCCACCTGATAAAAGCAAAAAGCGGTATTGTTTTTCTCTTTTTTTGGGCTTAAGAGTAGAAAAAAAGGAGATTCTTGTTTCGAAAATTTGCTTGCCGTTAAAAAAAACAAAACAGAATAGAACATAAGTGTTAGAATGATATTTTTTCATACTTTTGTGACTATTGAATAATTTTACGGAAAATAAGAACTTATGAGAACGATTCAATTTAGAGAGGCCGTATGTGAAGCTATGAGCGAAGAAATGCGTCGCGATGAAACCATATATTTAATTGGAGAAGAAGTAGCTGAATATAATGGTGCATATAAAGCTTCAAAAGGTATGTTGGACGAATTCGGTCCTAAACGCGTAATTGACGCTCCTATTGCAGAACTTGGTTTTGCGGGAATTGCTGTTGGTTCTGCCATGAATGGAAACCGTCCGATTGTTGAATTTATGACATTCAACTTCTCTTTAGTAGGAATCGACCAAATTATAAACAACGCAGCTAAAATGCGTCAGATGTCAGGTGGTCAATTCAACATTCCAATTGTATTTCGCGGACCAACTGCTTCAGCTGGACAATTAGGTGCTACGCACTCACAAGCCTTTGAAAATTGGTTTGCTAACGTACCAGGTTTAAAAGTGGTAGTTCCATCTACTCCCTATGACGCAAAAGGATTATTGAAATCGGCGATTCGCGACAATGACCCTGTTATTTTCATGGAGTCAGAGCAAATGTATGGTGATAAAGGAGAAGTACCAGAGGGAGAATACACGCTACCTATTGGAGTAGCTGATATTAAAAGAGAAGGAAAAGACGTAACGATTGTTTCGTTTGGTAAAATTATCAAAGAAGCATTAAAAGCGGCTGAAGAATTAGAAAAAGAGGGAATCTCTTGTGAGGTAATTGACTTGCGTACGGTTCGTCCAATGGATCAAGAAGCGATCTTAACTTCAGTAAAGAAAACCAACCGTTTGGTTATTTTAGAAGAGGCTTGGCCATTTGGAAGTGTATCTTCAGAGATTACGTACTTAGTTCAAGAACAAGCATTCGATCACTTAGATGCTCCGATTCAAAGAATTACTACAGCAGATACACCTGCACCTTATTCACCCGTATTACTAGAGCAATGGTTACCCAATGCAAATGATGTAATCAAGGCAGTGAAAAAAGTACTATACAGATAAACTTTTTTAAGTAAAAAAAAATTGTATATTTGAATTACTCCATCTTATTTTTTAGGATGGAGTTTTTTGTATTTATGCCTAATATTGACTATGAAAAAAAAGATATTATTTTACCTAATCCCCTTTTTATTTGCTCATTTTCAGAGCTTTGCGCAAACAAAAGTAAGTGGTAAAATTAACGACTCTAACAATGTAGAGGTATCCTATGCAAGCGTTTATTTCAAGAATTCTACGCAAGGAGTCATTGCAAATGAGCTTGGAAAGTTCTATTTGGAAACTGATAAAAACTACGATACGTTGGTCGTGTCTTTCGTTGGCTATAAGACAGCTCACATTCCGCTAAAAAATCGCAGCAACCTTGACTTAACCATCACATTACAAGAGGATAATATGTTGGAAGAAGTCCGCATTTACACAGGAAAAACCTCCAAGAAAAACAACCCTGCCCTCGATATTTTAAGAAAAATATGGGAGCGCAAGCGCAAAAACGGCTTGTATATGTTCGACCAATACGAATTTGATAAATACGAAAAAATCGAATTCGACTTGAACTCCATCGACAGTGCTTATCGCAAAAGCAAAATTTTCAGGGGCATGGAATTTATCTTTGATCAAGTAGATACCAACCGCATCACAGGTAAAACCTATCTTCCTATCTTTATCAATGAAAATATTGGACAGGTATATGGCGATAATCTCGACAACAAAAAAATAGAAAAAACCCTGGGTAACAAAAACTCAGGATTTGATACCAACCAACACATCATTGAGTTTGTAAAAGATTTATATGCTGAATATAATATTTACAACAACTACATCAAGATCTTCGACAAAGACTTCGTCAGTCCTTTGTCGAGAACGGGAATAAACGTATACAACTACGTATTAGCAGATAGTGCCTTTATTGACAATAAATGGTGCTACAATATTGTGTACTACCCTAGACGAAAAGGAGAACTTACCTTTAAAGGAGACTTTTGGGTGAATGACTCGACCTTTGCCATCAAGAAAATCAACATGGAAGCCAGTCGAGATGCCAACATCAACTGGATCAAAGAAATCTATATTGAACAAGAATTCGACGTCTTAAATGACTCCGTTTTCTTGCTGACACGCGATCATTTCATGTCTGACTTTGCTCTTTCTAAAAAGGAAAAGTCAAAAGGTATTTATGGAAAGCGAACCACCATTTACCAAAACCACCAATTCAACATCAAACACCCTGAGGATTTTTATCGTGCAGATGTAAACCAATATGACGAATCGATTTACAATCGCTCGGATGAATTCTGGCAAAACTACCGCTTTGAATCCCTGAGTAAAGATGAATATGGTATTTATAAAATGTTAGATACCTTAAAAACCGTACCCAAATTCAGGTTTTTATTTAATTTCACCTCTACAATTGCGAGTAATTACTACAATATTCCGAAGTATAAATTAGACTATGGTCCAATTTTCTCAACCTTTGGCTATAACGATATTGAAGGCTTGCGCATGCGTGCAGGAGGTAGAACCTATTTTGGTCCGAATGACAAATGGAGACTTGAAGGTTATGGAGCTTATGGCTTCAAAGACAATAAATTCAAATACGGAATGAGTGGAAGACTCATCCTACACAGTCCTTCTCGTTTTATTCTCTTTGGAGGAAATCGCCGAGATGTCGAACAAATTGGGGTAAGCTTAACGGAGACCAATGACGTATTAGGACGAAGTTTTGCATCGAGTTCTCTTTTTGCTAGTGGCGATAACTCTAAACTAACCGATATTAATTTATCAACTGTTGGATTAGAAATTGAACCCGTTAAAAACTTGCGCTTTTTAACGACCTTCAGTTACCGTACCTTAAAACCAGCATCGGAACTCTTTAATCTCGATTACTATATCGACAAAGAACGCACGATGATTTCTAATGAAACCAAGCAATCGGAAATTGAAATGGCCATTGACTATACCCCTGGAAAAAGAACCATTGGTTATGGGGTAGATCGAAATGAAATTGACAAGAAATACTTAAAATTATACCTGCGTTATAGTCACGGATTCAAAGGGGCTTTCGACAGTAATTTCCAGTATGATAAAGTCCAACTCTATGCGAGAAAACCAATTTTACTCGGTGGTTTTGGAACATTCACTACCACCTTTGAAGCGGGAAAAACGTTTGGTGAGGTACCGTTAGGTCTATTGAGCGTTGTTCCAGGTAACCAATCGTGGTTTAACATTGAGAATACATTTGCTAACTTGAATTACTATGAGTTTGTCACCAATGAATACGCGTCTATTCACTTAGAGCACAATTTTGGTGGGCGATTGCTCTCGAGAATTCCTTGGTTTAGAGACCTAAACCTCCGAGAAATCGTTGGTTTTAGAGGAATTTATGGAAAGATCTCTCAAGAAAATATCGACTTGAATGCTTCTCAATTGGTATATAAAGCACCTGAAGATTTTTATTACGAATACTACGTTGGAGTTGGAAACATATTTAAGGTATTTCGACTTGACTTAAGCTGGAGAGGAAATTACTTGGATATGCCAGATGCTAGAAAATTTGCGATACGAGGCTCATTTGCAATTTATTTCTAATAATAAAGATAAAACTTGCTAAAACGCACGAATTGAAGTATTTTTGCACCCATTATTAAGTTATTTGATTATAAAAATAAATGAATATGAGTACATTCGAAACTTTTGACGCCTTTGTTGAAATTCCAGCAGGTAGTAGAAATAAATATGAATATGATTTCGATTTAAAACGATTGAGATTCGACCGTTTACTTTACTCAAACATGAGATACCCTGCAGACTATGGTTTCATTCCTGAAACATTAGCTTTAGATGGTGATCCACTTGACGTATTAGTATTGTTTACTGAACCATCTCTTCCAGGAATGGTTGTAGAAGTAAAACCTGTAGGTATTTTCTACATGGCGGATGATAAAGGACAAGATGAAAAAATTCTTTGTGTTCCTGTTTCTGATCCATTGATGAACAAATTAAACGACATCAACGATGTGAACGAACACTTCAAAAAAGAAGTAGAGCATTTCTTCCAAGTTTACAAAGACTTAGAAAACAAACAAGTGACTACAAACGGTTTTGGAGATAAAGCTGCTGCAATCCAAATGATCAAAGAATGTAAAGAACGCTTTGATAACTTAGAAAATAAAGCAGAAGGTTTATTCAGCATTCGCTACTAAGCAGCTAATAAACCATCTAGTATACGATAAAAAAGCCACTTCACCACGAGGTGGCTTTTTCTTTTACTCCACTCCCATCCTCTTGAGAACCGATTCTACTGAGCTCAATTCCCTCCACTTTCTTAGTTCAGCCAATCGTCCTGACGTTTTCATTTTCCCCAACAAAAAGCATTTAAAAAATATAGTTTACAAACAAAAAACCCTTTTTACGTATATTATTGCTAAAAAACAATTGACTTTAATTTAAAATTATTATTTTCAATTCAAATTAAATCACATGGAACAAGCAATTAAAGCAATCAACAACGTAATCTGGTCGGATATTTTCATTTTCTTATGCTTAGGAGCTGGGTTATTTTTTACCATCAAGACGCGTTTTATACAGGTGCGTTATCTCAAACAAATGGTCAGGCTCCTCTTTACAGAAGGTTCATCAGAAAAAGGGGTAAGTCCTTTCCAGGCCTTCAGCATCGCTATTGCAGGCCGTGTGGGTGTAGGAAATATTGTAGGCGTTGCTACTGCGATTGCCTACGGCGGACCTGGTGCTATTTTTTGGATGTGGATCATAGCATTCTTAGGGAGCGCTTCTGCTTTTGTTGAATCTACCTTAGCTCAAATATACAAGGAAGAAAAAAACGGTCAGTACTGTGGAGGTCCCGCCTTTTACATTGAAAAAGGGCTGAATAACAAAAAACTAGCCATCGCATTTGCTGTGCTAACCATCATAAGCTGTACGTTATTTCTACCGAGTATTCAAGGAAACAGCATCTCAATTAGTATCAAAGATGCTTTTGATGTTCCGCAATGGATAACGGGACTCGGCGTTTGTATCGTATTAAGCTTAACTGTGTTCGGGGGAGCTAAAAAAATTGGAAACATCGCTCAAGTAATTGTGCCATTTATGGCATTGATCTACATTATTATGGCTGTTGTTATTATTGCTATAAACGCCAAAGAAATACCAGGTATTTTCGCTTTAATCTTCCGTTCAGCCTTTAATTTAGAAGCTACTTTCAGTGGTATTTTCGGTGCTGCTATTGCTTGGGGAGTCAAACGAGGCATCTACTCCAATGAAGCAGGACAAGGAACAGCTCCACATGCTGCTGCTGCATCTGAGACTTCACACCCTGTTAAACAAGGATTGGTACAAGCTTTTTCGGTTTATATCGACACACTTTTTGTCTGTACAGCAACCGCTTTAATGATCTTATTCACCCATCAATACAATGTATTTGATCAAGCAGGAAACTATATTGTTCAACATATTCCAGGTGTTGAAGCAGGTTCTGCCTATACTGTACAAGCCATTGCCGTTCACTTTCCGCTAATTGCCAGTCAGTTTATAGCCCTCGCCTTGACCTTTTTCGCCTTTACAACCATTATGGCGTACGTCTTTATCGCCGAATCCAATTTTAATTACTTAACCAATCAACCCAAAATAATCTTGCGTTGGATCATGCGCCTAATACTATTGGCAACCGTTTTTTATGCCTCAATCAATAAATCATCTATTGCTTGGGGAATTGGGGATATTGGTGTTGGCCTGATGGCATGGATTAATTTTATCGTCATTCTCTTGCTACACAAACCAACCATTACCGCCCTACACGACTATATTGCTCAATATAAACAAGGACTAAACCCAATCTTTGATCCAGAAAAACTAAAAATAAAAAATGCAAGTCCTATTTGGCAAAGACTCTTAAAAGAAAGAAAAAGTTAGTTGAACACCTGCGAACTCTTTCCTACCTTTGTTTAAAATTTAAAAACAGCATCATGCATTTTACCATTAGACCTGCACAGCAAGAAGATTTCGACGTTGTTCCTGAATTAATGTTACAAGCGATGGAAGACATCGTGTTCAGTTTCATTCAACAAGAAGATATTGAAGAAGCCATTCATTTTCTGACTACCTTATTCAAACAACCCGATAACTTATATAGCTATCAAAATACCTTTGTCGCTGTAGATGAAGAGGAAAATGTAGTTGGTTCCATTACAGGATACAACGGAGATGACTTTATCAAATTAAGACAACCTGTACTTGATTTAATGAAGAAAAAGTACAGCAATGAAATGATTCCCGAACCCGAAACTGAAGGTGGGGAATACTACTTAGATACAGTAGCTGTATCTCCTTTAGCACAAGGGAAAGGCGTTGGCAGTCATTTGTTAAAAGCTGCAGCGGATTTTGCTAAAGCACAACAATACAAACAAATCGGACTGATTGTCGATTTAGAAAACCCCAATGCAATGAAACTCTATTCAAGATTGGGATTTGTTCAAGGCAAACAACTTGATTTTGTTGGCGGAGAATACTACCACATGTACATTCAATTCTAAAATAAACAGGGGAATATCATTTTGATATTCCCTTTTTTAGTTCCTTTGCTTTATTCCTGATCAGAAATCTTCTTTTTGATAGAGATTATTTATATTTGCCTAAAAATAATCACAATGAGTAAAAATATCACGCCCTATAAAGATTCTCAGCTTGGAAAAAAACAACAAGTAGAGCAAATGTTCGATACAATTTCTGGTAATTATGACAATTTGAATCGAATGATCTCATTAGGGACGGATCAAGGCTGGAGAAGAAAAGTTTTAAAACTGGTTGCGGAAACAAATCCGACGACTATTTTAGATATTGCCACTGGAACAGGTGATATGGCTATTCTATTGTCTAAGACTAACGCTCAAAAAATCACGGGACTCGACCTATCTGCTGGAATGCTAGAGGTGGGAAGAAAAAAAATTCAAGCCTTAAATCTCGAGAAAAGAATCGAAATGATTCAGGGAGATTCGGAGAATTTACCCTTTGAAGACAACTCCTTTGATGCTATTACCGTTGGCTTTGGTATACGAAATTTTGAAAATTTAGAAAAAGGTTTAACAGAAATTTTAAGAGTATTAAAACCTAATGGAATTTTTATTATCTTAGAAACCTCAGTTCCGACTAAATTTCCATTTAAGCAAGGATACTTCTTTTACACCAAAAACATCATGCCTTTCATGGGAAAAATGTTTTCAAAAGATCAAGATGCTTATAAATATTTATCCGATTCAGCCAAAAATTTCCCTTTTGGACAAGAGTTGAACAATATTCTAGTGAAAGTTGGGTTTAAAACTGTAAAACACCGTCCGCAAACGATGGGTATAGCAACCATATATTCTGCTTCAAAGTAGTTATGAGAAAACTGTTTATTTTATTTGTTATTTTATTCACCTCTGCAAATGTATCTGCACAGTGGATTTTTGGAAAAAACCCTATTCGCAATAAACCCGACTGGGACAAACAACGTGTTCATTATGGATACTATATTGGTTCGAATTTCCTGAATTTCAATTATTCTTACGATAAACAGTACTACGATAAAATACGAGAACTGAGTCAAGAATATGGTACAGACCATGCGGAGATTCAAGTTACGGGTGCAATGGGTTTTAACGTTGGACTTGTTGGAAACCTGCGCATCAACGAATACTTAGACTTGCGTTTTGAACCAGGATTAGTGTATTCTAAACGAGACTTAAAGTTTCCTAGCGCACTCATTATGGATTATTATGCCAATAAACCAATTGAAACGCTACCTACCGTACAGGAGTTACTAAACTCTAGCTCGAAATCGATCAGTACCACACTGATTCACTTCCCTTTACTCTTGAAGTTTTCTGCTTTGCGTACAGGAAATATTCGTCCTTATGTGGTTGGAGGTTTTTCGGCTGACTTAAATTTAAGCAGCAATCACAAATCAGAAGACGATAATTACGAAGGGGTTTGGAGAATGAAACAATGGACCACCAATTACGAACTTGGGGTGGGTGTTGATATCTATTTTGAATACTTTAAATTCAGCCCTTCTATTCGTGGTGTATTTGGGTTAAACGACGAATTAATTCGGGATCGCAATCCAGATAGTCCATGGACTGGGCATATTACTTCTATGAAAACTAGAGGTATTTTCTTGAATTTTACGGTGCACTAAAAACCGTTCTTCGGAATTCACTTAAAACAATAGAAGTTGCCATCGCAACATTTAAACTTTCCGTTTGTTGTAAATCACCGAAACGCGGTATGGTTATTCTACGCGTAACCATTTGTTCTAAGACTGCTGAAATCCCATTGGCTTCATTACCCATTACAATTACTCCTGGCTGTACCGCATTCATTTCGTATATATTTTCTCCTCCCAAAAAGGTCCCATAGACAGGTACAGCTGTAGTAGACAATAAAGCAGCTAAATCTGTGTATACAATATTTACACGAGAAACAGACCCCATAGTAGCCTGAATTACCTTTGGATTATATACATCTACCGTTTCTGAAGAACACACCAAATGACGAATTCCGAACCAATCACACAAGCGAATAATCGTTCCTAAATTACCTGGATCGCGAATATCATCTAAGGCCACTACCCAATCCGAAAAATCAACGGTCTTACTTGCTAAACAATGAAAAACAGCCAAGCAATTAGGCGTGGTTGTCAAAGCACTCATTTTCTTCAAATCCTCCTGTGACACCTCTGTTATCTGATTTTCAGGCACTTCAAATCCCATATCTTGGGTCACATACAAATGTTCCAAAACAAAAGAAGATTGCAAGAGTTCTTCGATCACTTTAACCCCTTCTGCAATAAACAATTGGTATTCTTTTCTGTATTTTTTTTGATGAAGGCTTTTTATTCGTTTAATTTGGTTTTTGGTAACCATAAAAAAATGTATTTTTGATCTATATATATCGATGTAATAAAGTTGGGCAAATTTTTATCAAAAATAGTATTTATTCTTATACTCTCTGCATATTTTTTTTCGTGTTCACTAACGAAGAATGTGCCAGAGGATTATGATTTATTGATGGAGAACACCATTGATATCAACGATAAGAAAACTTCAAAAGAAGAAATTCACAATCAGCTCTACCAGCAACCAAATAGTAAATTTCCCGTAATAGGCACTCGCCTGCGCTTGAATCTATACAACCTAGCGCGACAAGATGCAGATTCGAACTACCACGCTTGGCTAGACAAACACCCCAAAACAGATAAAGCCTTAGAAGGATTGCTTTCGCGAAAGCAAGTAAACCGCTTAGGGGAGTCATTTGTTATTTCGGGTTTCAACAATTTTTTAATGAAAACAGGTGAACCTCCCGTTTTATACGATAGCCTTAAAACGGAGAAATCACGAACGCGATTAAAGAACTACTATTTCAACAAAGGCTACTTCGATACCAAAGTAACCAATGAAACCAAGCAGATAGCCAATCAAAAAATAACCAATTCGTATCATGTGACAACGGGTGATCCGTACTATATTGACAGCATTGCGTACCATATTTCCACCCCTGCGCTAAAAACCTTATACGAAACAAATAAACCAAAAAGTACCCTCAAAGAAAATACAGTATTTGATGTAAACAACTTTGAAGAAGAACGCAAACGCTTGACTTCTATTTTTAGAAATAACGGGGCTTATCACTTCCAAGAAATCAATATCCGCTATGAGGTAGATACTATTTTGGATCGCAAAAACAAAGCGAATGTTTTACTTATTGTCGACCAACAAACGGTAAAATCAGGCGATACGCTAACACAGGTTCCCTTTAAGATTTATCAAATCAGCAAAGTGAATATATTCACGGATAACGTTTCTAAAAACAAAGCCTATGTATTAGATAGCTTGCAATACAACGGTTTTAATATCTACAGTTCAACAAAACTACAATATAAACCCAAAGCATTAACTGATGCCATTTTTATTACACCTGAAAGTACATTTAGTGACTCGAGACGTATTTTAACTTCGCGTTCTATTAGTAACTTGCGTATCTTCAACTATCCTGTAATTGAATATTTGGAAGATCCTACAGATCCAGAAGGCAATACATTGATCAGTAATATTTACTTGACTTCGAGAAAAAAGATGACCTTTAACCCTTCTTTGGATGTCACCCACTCCAATATTCAAGATTTTGGTATTGGTGGAAGCATGGGATTACTATTCCGAAATGTCTTTAGGGGAGCCGAAATCTTAGAGTTTGGTTTGAGAGGAACTATTGGATCCTCTCGTCAAATGAGTAACCCTAATGATGTATTTTTCAATGTTACGGAATATGGAGCGGATATCAAATTGACGTTTCCGCGTTTCTTATTCCCTTTTGCCTCCAACAAAATCATTCCTAAAACGATGTTGCCAACGACGGCCATGAGTTTTGGTTTTGCAAGACAGCGAAATATTGGATTAGACAAAGATAATTTTACAGGTATAATCAACTATAGCTGGTATCCTTCACGCAAAAATTCATTTAGTGTCGATGTAGCGAATATTCAGTATGTTCGAAATACCAACCCCAATAATTATTTTAGCGTTTACAAATCATCCTATACCACCTTAAATAGCATTTCCCAAAACTATGACGTACCAGATGAATATGTAGATGCCAATGGCAATTTAACAATACAAGGCGAAGGGGCCAATCAATTCATTAAAGATGCGTTAGCCCCTAACAATCCCATGGGGATCGAGCCCAATGATTACAGTGAGATCCGAAGTATCGAGGAGCGAAAAGTTAGGCTTTCTGAAAATAACCTAATCTTAGCCTCAAACATCTCGTTTAACTCTTCTACGCGTACGGGAATCAACGATCAAAGTTTTTATACTGTACGAGCAAAAGTAGAAGCAGCAGGGGGAATGCTCAATCTTTTTATGAATGGCGTAAGCAATAAAGAAGGCAATACCGGAAAAAAAACCCTCTTTGACGTAGAATACTCACAGTATGTCAAAACAGAACTAGACTATGTTAAATACTGGGATTTAGGCCGTCAACAGGTAGTAGCCCTACGCCTATTTGGAGGTCTTGCTGTTCCCTATGGCAATGCGAACTCAATTCCATTCTCACGCAGCTACTTTTCTGGGGGATCCAATGACAATCGCGGTTGGCAATCTTACCGTCTGGGTCCAGGAAAAAGCGGTGGAATCAACGACTTTAACGAAGCGAATATGAAACTCTTCTTTAGTACAGAATACCGCTTTAACATCAGTGGAAAATGGAACGGTGCGTTCTTTGTAGATGCTGGAAACATTTGGAATGTCTTTGATAATGTGGAGGATAAAAATTATACCTTCAACGGAATAAGCTCACTCAAAGACATGGCAGTGAGTTCTGGTTTGGGAATACGCTATGACTTTAGTTTCTTTGTATTTCGATTAGATGCAGGATTCAAAACCTACGATCCTTCGATATACACCAAACGCAAATGGTTTGGAGAATTTAGCCTAAGAGAGGCTGTCTGGAATGTTGGTATTAATTATCCATTCTAATCAAATAATAATTAGTATTTTTGTCGAATAAATTAAACAACACGACTATGGCACACAATATTAAACCTGGAGTAGCATTTGGAGATCAAGTGCAAGAAATATTCAATTATGCAAAAGAGAAAGGTTTTGCTTTACCAGCTGTTAACGTGACTAGTTCTAGTACGATCAACGGAGTATTGGAAACAGCAGCAAAACTCAATGCACCTGTTATTATTCAATTTTCGAATGGTGGTGCTTCTTTCATGGCAGGGAAAGGTTTATCGAATGAAAATCAAAAATCGGCTATTGCAGGAGCTATTGCAGGAGCAAAACACGTACACACATTAGCTGAAGCCTATGGCGTGTCTGTTATTTTACATACAGATCACTGTGCTAAAAAACTACTACCTTGGATTGATGGTTTACTAGATGCAAGTGAAGAACATATGGCTAAATACGGAAAACCGTTATTCAGCTCTCATATGATTGATTTATCAGAAGAACCTATCAAAGAAAATATAGAAATTTCTAAAAAATACCTTGAACGCATGGATAAGATGGGTATGACTTTAGAAATTGAATTGGGAATTACAGGTGGAGAAGAAGATGGTGTAGACAATACAGGTGTTGACTCTTCAAAACTATATACACAACCAGACGAAGTAGCTTATGCTTATGAGGAATTAAGCAAAATTAGCCCTCGTTTTACTATTGCAGCAGCTTTTGGAAACGTTCACGGTGTTTACAAACCTGGAAACGTAAAGCTTACGCCAATCATCTTAAAGAACTCGCAAGACTATGTGGCTAAAAAATTCAACTTAGGACACAATCCAGTTGACTTTGTTTTCCACGGTGGTTCAGGTTCATCATTAGAAGAAATTAGAGAAGCCATTTCATATGGTGTAATTAAAATGAATATCGATACAGATCTTCAGTTTGCTTACACAGAAGGAATTAGAGATTATATGACTTCTAAAATTGATTATTTAAAAACTCAAATAGGTAACCCAGAAGGAGCCGATGTACCAAATAAAAAGTACTACGATCCTCGTGGATGGGTAAGACAAGGAGAAGTAACTTTCAATACTCGCTTAGAAGAGGCATTTAAAGACTTAAACAATGTAAATACGTTGTAGTTTCTTGAGAAACCTATTAACATAGTATAAACAAAACAGACATTTATGGCTTGGTTTAAAAGAAAAGAAAAAGGAATTCAAACACCAACTGAGGACAAAAAGGATATACCAAAAGGATTATGGTACAAATCACCAACGGGTAAAATAATTGATTCTGAAGAGTTAGAAAAAAATCTTTGGGTTAGCCCTGAAGATGGTTACCACGTTCGAATTGGCAGTAAAGAGTATTTTGAAATTCTTTTTGATAATGGCGATTACAAAGAAATAGCAAAAAGCTTATCTTCAAAAGATATGTTGAAATTTGAGGATACAAAAAAATACGTAGATCGCTTAAAGGAAGCTACTTCAAAAACGCAACTCAATGATGCTGTGCGTGTAGCTGTCGGTAATTCAAAAGGAGAAAAACTAGTTGTTGCAGCCATGGATTTCGCTTTTATTGGTGGATCAATGGGATCTGTAGTAGGTGAAAAAATCGCTAGGGGAATTGACTATTCTTTAAAGCACAAAATTCCTTTTCTAATGATTTCTAAATCAGGAGGAGCACGTATGATGGAAGCTGGTTTTTCATTGATGCAAATGGCAAAAACTTCTGCTAAGTTAACTCAACTTAGTGATGCTAAGATTCCTTACATTTCACTTTGTACGGATCCAACAACAGGTGGTATTTCAGCATCTTTCGCTATGTTAGGTGATATCAATATCGCAGAACCTGGAGCTTTAATTGGCTTCGCTGGACCTCGAATCGTAAAAGATACAACAGGAAAAGATTTACCTGAAGGATTCCAAACTTCTGAATTTTTATTAGAACACGGATTCTTAGACTTCATTACACACCGTAAAGAATTAAAGAAAAACCTAAATCTATACTTGGATTTGATTTTAAATCGTCCAATCAGACACTAATCATAAAAAAGTCTTCCTCTCGGAAGACTTTTTTTATGGAAATGAGTGATGGTATACTTAAGTTCTTTGCTCTTTGTTCTTTGCTCTTTGCACGATGTGTTCGATGAATCTTCGATTTTCGATTTGTTGTTTGGCTTTTGTTGTTTGTGATTTATTAAATTACTCTTATTTAGACTTATCACTCACCACTTATCACACCACTTCACTCACTCACCACTCACCACTCACCACTCACCACTCACCACTTACCACTCACCACTCACCACTCACCACTCACCACTTACCACTCACCACTTACCACTCACCACTTACCACTCACCACTTACCACTCACCACTCACCACTCACCACTCACCAATCACATCCCCGATCGAATAGCCTCTACGGGGTCTAATTTCGCAGCAGAACGAGCAGGAAGATAGCCAGATATCAATCCAATGATCATGGATAATACCAATCCGATGACAATATTAAAGAAGCTCAAAACAAATTGAAAATCCAATAGAGAGCTTACCCCTAGAGCAATAAGCCACACAACAAGAATTCCAACCAATCCACCAATAAGAGCTAATATAATAGATTCAAACAAAAACTGCAGTAATATAATGCGACGCTTTGCACCTATTGCCTTTTGAATGCCAATCAAATGGGTGCGTTCTTTCACGGATACAAACATAATATTGGCAATTCCAAATCCACCAACAAGTAAAGAGAACATACTGATAATCCAACCGACAACATTCATCTGACCGATTATATTATCCATAAACTCCATTAATCCGCCAAATTCATTGACGAAGAAATTTGAATCATCACCAGGTCTTAATCCTCTAAAAGCGCGTAATCGCGTAGTAATCTCATCGCTAAAATGTTTAATATCTACAGCTTTATTAGGTTTAACAATAATAACTGGTGTGTAGGCTTTAATATTATCGCCAAACATTTGTCGAAACAGATTGACAGGTAAATAAGCAGTTTCATCCTGCCCTCCTCCTATTGCTAGCGCTCCTTGCTTCTCCAATACCCCAATAACCACAAATTTTCGTCCATACAGCCGTACATTTTTCCCCAAGGCATCCTGACCTGGAAAAAGCGTATTGGCGATTTCATGTCCAATAACGATTACTGCATTGCCATTCACCGATTCAGATTCGTTGAAAAAACGACCGCTTGCCATTTTTACGTTATCGAGAAATTGCATATCCGAACTACAAGGGCGAACAATAATGCCATTGGCATAGTTACTCTCTGCCTTCATATTTTCATTTCCCACGAAGAAATTGAAAGACGCATATCCTAACCCACTTAAATTTCTTTTTAAATAATCATATTCCTCATAGGTTACATTGGGAAATTGATCCACTTTCCACCTTGGAATTTCAGACGGTCCAAAGGAATGGTTAAACACGTAAATCATGTTGCGATCAAAACCACTTAATTCAGTTTTAATCGTGCGATCCATAGAATCCACAGCAGCTAAAACAGCTATAATAGAAAAAATGCCCACAGTTACACCTAACAGCGACAGTAGTGTTCTTAATTTATTTGTCTTCAATGCATTAAATGCAAACTGAAAACTACTATATAAAAGCCTTAAATATACGATCATAGCAACAAATTCAACGACATACCTATTAGTAGTCGAAGATTCAAAAAGTTACACCTTGGAGCTTATTTTTATGTTGAAAAAACAAGACAATTTACTCATCTTAAAATTAAAATAAAAACTTCTGTATTAACTTTATAAATACCTAGACATTAGTTATTTTTGCCCTTTAATTAATAACACACAATGAACACAACTAAAAAGATTCAATCGGCCTTACTATCTGTTTTCAGCAAAGATGGATTAGAGCCAATTGTACGTGAACTACACAAAAACGAAGTAACAATTTACTCTACAGGGGGTACAGAAACATTCATCAAGAATCTAGGTATACCTGTGGTACCGGTAGAAGACATTACTTCATACCCTTCAATCTTAGGTGGAAGAGTAAAAACATTACACCCAAAAATATTTGGAGGGATCTTAAATAGACAAGATCACGAAGGAGATGTTCAGCAAATGCAAGAATTTGATATTCCTCAAATTGATTTAGTGATTGTAGACCTATACCCTTTTGAAGATACAGTAGCTTCAGGAGCAAATGAAGCTGATATCATTGAAAAAATTGATATCGGAGGAATTTCATTGATTCGCGCAGCAGCAAAAAACTTCCAAGATACAGTTATTGTACCTTCTGTAAACGAATATGATTTATTCTTACAGATGTTAGTAGAGAACAATGGTTCAACAACTTTAGCGCAAAGACGTTTATTAGCGACAAAAGCCTTCCACGTTTCTTCTCACTATGATGGAGCGATTTTCAACTACTTCAACGAAGCAGAAGATACGTTAAAAATCAGCCATGCCAATGGAATTGAATTGCGTTATGGAGAAAACCCCCACCAAAAAGGACATTTCTTTGGCAATTTTGATCAATTATTTGAGAAATTAAACGGAAAAGAGTTATCGTACAACAACTTATTAGATGTTGATGCAGCGGTAAACTTAATGAATGAATTCAAAGGAGAGCAACCTACATTTGCGATCTTAAAACACAACAATGCTTGTGGTGTTGCCCAAAGAAGCACAATGAAAGCGGCCTATGTAGATGCCTTAGCTGGTGATCCAACTTCTGCTTTTGGTGGTGTTTTAATTGCAAACGGCTTAATTGACGTGGAAACAGCAAAAGAAATCAACCAATTATTCTGTGAAGTGGTCATTGCTCCAGCGTATGATGCGGCTGCAGTTGATATTTTAAAAGAAAAGAAAAATAGAATTATCTTAATCTTAAATGAGATTGAATTACCTGCAAAACACGTACGTACTTGTTTAAATGGTATCTTAGTACAAGATAAAGATGGAGTGACTGACAATAAAGATCACTTAACAACCGTTACAAAGCTAACACCTTCAACGAAAGAAGTAGATGATTTACTATTTGCTTCAAAAATCTGTAAACACACCAAATCAAATACCATTGTTTTAGTAAAAGACGGACAATTATGTGCCTCTGGAACTGGACAAACATCAAGAGTAGATGCCTTACGTCAAGCGATTGAAAAAGCTAATTCATTTGAATTCAACCTTCAAGGAGCAGTGATGGCAAGTGATGCATTCTTCCCTTTCCCTGATTGTGTAGAAATTGCAGATAAAGCAGGAATCACAGCAGTTATTCAACCGGGTGGTTCAATAAAAGACGAGTTAAGTATTGCCTATTGTGATGAAAATAAAATCGCAATGGTTTTCACAGGGATTCGTCATTTTAAACATTAATTTACTAATTTTGTAGAACAACATAAATATTAACTCTAAAAGCCTTTTATATCTATGGGATTTTTTGATTTCATGACGGAAGATATCGCAATTGACTTAGGAACTGCGAATACCCTTATCATTCACGATGGAAAAGTTGTCGTTGACAATCCATCAATCGTTGCTAGAGATAGGACAACGGGAAAAATTATAGCCGTTGGTAAAGAAGCGAGTTTGATGCAGGGGAAAACTCATGGTAACATCAAAACGATACGCCCTTTAAAAGACGGAGTTATTGCAGATTTTGACGCATCAGAAAAAATGATAAGCCTCTTTATCAAAAGCATTCCTGCACTGAGAAAGAAAATGTTTACCCCTGCTTTGCGCATGGTTGTATGTATTCCTTCAGGTATAACTGAAGTAGAAATGCGTGCGGTAAAAGAATCTTGTGAGCGAGTGAATGGTAAAGAGGTTTATTTAATACATGAACCTATGTCTGCGGCTATAGGTATTGGTGTAGACATCATGCAACCAAAAGGAAACATGATTGTTGATATCGGAGGAGGAACAACAGAAATCGCTGTTATTGCTTTGGGTGGTATTGTTTGCGATAAATCAGTAAAAATTGCAGGTGATGTTTTCACCAACGATATTATTTACTACATGCGTACACAACACAACTTATTTGTTGGAGAAAGTACAGCAGAAAAAATCAAGATTCAAACGGGTGCTGCTACAGAAGATTTGGAAACAGCTCCAGAAGATATGCTTGTACAAGGACGTGACTTGTTAACGGGAAAACCAAAACAGGTAACAGTTTCTTACCGCGAAATCGCCAAAGCCTTAGACAAATCCATACAACGTATTGAAGATGCCGTAATGGAAACGCTATCACAAACGCCTCCAGAGTTAGCCGCTGATATTTACAATACGGGAATCTACCTAGCAGGTGGAGGATCCATGTTAAGAGGATTAGACAAACGCATCTCTCAAAAAACAGACTTACCGGTTTATATTGCTGAAGATCCACTTCGTGCTGTTGTACGCGGAACAGGTCTAGCGATCAAAAATATTGACAAATACAAAAGTGTATTGATAAAATAAACTAACCTATGCAGCAAATAATTAATTTCTTTATAAAAAACAGTACGAAACTACTGTTTTTGCTGCTTTTAGTTATATCATTTGCCCTAGTACTGAGAACGCATACTTTTCACAAGAGTTCTTTTATTAGTTCGGCAAATGGTGTGACAGGTTACGTCTATGAAAATGTAAATAATTTGAAGGAATACATGCGTCTTAAAACAGAAAATGACGCTTTGGTCCTGGAAAATGCCCTACTAAAAAAACAAGCCTTTAATAGTTCTACTGTTGTGGATTCTGTAGCTATCGAATTACCTGTTCTTGACAATCAAGAACAGATTTACAATGTAATCGTAGCTAAAGTCATTAAAAATGAATTCAACACCAAAGAAAACTATTTAACAATCAAAGGAGGAGAACGAGAAGGTATTACAAAAGATTTAGGAGTAATCAATAGCAACGGAATTGTGGGAATTATTCAAAAATCATCCAAGAAATACTCCACCGTACAAAGTATCTTGAATGCCAAATCGAAAATCAATGCCAAAATAAAAGGATCCAATCACTTTGGAACCTTGCAATGGGATGGAAAGAGCACTGGGTATGTTCAGTTAAATGACATTCCCCGCTTAGCCGAACTTTTCCAAGGCGATACTATTGTTACTGGAGGTATTTCAGATATTTTCCCAGAAAACATCCCTATTGGTACCATTGAAAAAGCTTATACTACAGAAAGCTCTAATTACTTTACCATTGAAGTCAAACTTTTTAATGACATGACAAACTTAGGGTATGTGTATGTGATTAAAAATAACGACCTTGAAGAAATTAACGAACTAGAAGAAGCAACACGCAATGAATAGTGCTATTTCAAATATAACTCGCTTTGTTATCTTATTAATAGCGCAAGTATTAATATTTAACAATCTTGATTTATTTTCTTTTATAAATCCATTTCCCTATATTCTCTTTATCATCTTGTATCCTACAGATGGCAATAAAGCCTTGTTCTATGTTTCGAGTTTCTTATTGGGACTTACCATAGACATGTTTGAGAACTCCGGGGGCGTGCATGCAGCAGCTTCATTAGTACTTGCTTTCAGTAGACCCTTGGTCCTGAAATTTTCTTTTGGTATTAGTTACCAATACCACAACCTCAATGTCTTAAAGAAAGTAACCCATGATTTATTTTCTTCCATGGAGGTATTTGGATACCTGATTTTTACCGTTGTTATTCATCATGTTGTTTTATTTGCCTTGGAGTTTCTTCGATTTAATTTTATCTTGGAAATCTTATTGCGAACCTTACTAACAACGATAACGACCTTACTGAGCTGCATTCTTATCTTGTATTTGATTAAACCATCTAAACGATGAGAAAGTTATTACTTCCTATTATCATCGTTATAGTAACGATAACCATTCTGATTCGACTGTTTTACTTACAGGTCGTCGATGATACCTATATCAAAAAATCAGAAAACAATGCGTTAAAGATTGTATACGAATATCCAGAAAGGGGTTATATTTTCGATCGAAATAAAAAATTGCTCGTTGCGAATCAACCCTCGTATGACATCATGGTTATTCCACGTGAGGTAAAGGATATTGATACCCTTGCCTTGTGTAAACTACTGGATGTATCCCTAGAAGAATTCAAAATAAAACTGCAAAAAGCGACGGTTTATAGCCCACGCTTACCATCTGTATTCTTAGCCCAGCTAAGCAAATCGGAATATGCAGCCTTTCAAGAAAAAATTCGTCACTTCAATGGATTTTACGTTCAAAAGCGTTCCTTGCGAGACTACCAAGTGAATTCGGGTGCCAACGTTTTTGGTTACATCCGACAAGTAAACGAAGACAACATCAAGAGAAACCCCTACTATAGATCAGGAGATTTAATTGGTATTCAAGGGGTTGAACAACAATATGAAGAGATTTTAAGAGGAACAAAAGGAGTAAAATACATCCAACGCGATCGCTTTAATCGCGAAATTGGCTCTTTTAAAGATGGAATTTACGATACTATTTCAATTAAAGGAAGCGATATCACCCTAACCATTGATCAGGAATTACAGGCCTATGGTGAACTCTTAATGAAAAACAAACGCGGGGGTATTGTAGCAATAGAGCCCAAAACAGGAGAAATCTTGGCGCTTATCAATGCACCATCCTATGATCCTGGCTTGTTAGTAGGTAGAGAACGCTCGAAAAATTACACCAAGCTATACAATGATTCCTTAGCTAAACCGTTATACAATCGCGTATTGTCGGGAGAGTATTCCCCAGGTTCGCCATTCAAAATCTTAACAGGATTGATTGGTTTACAAGAAGGGGTAATTACAGAACAGACGGCCTTTAGCTGTAACCGTGGATTTTATTATGGACGTGGCGCCTGGATGGGATGTCACGACTCTGGAACGTGGAGTTTACGTCACGCATTGGCCTTGTCTTGCAATACCTATTTTGCACAAACCTATAAAAAGATCATTGAAAAATACAAAACACCAGCCGAAGGGATTGATCGTTGGAGCAAGCATTTAGAGAGCTTTGGACTGGGGCAATTCTTAGGGTATGATTTACCCGAAGGACGAAAAGGACATATTCCCAATTCAGCCTATTACGACCGTTGGTACCCCAATAAAGGATGGAAAAGTACAACGACCATTTCTAACTCAATTGGTCAGGGAGAGGTTATTACCACTCCTATACAGCTAGCTAATATGATAGCTGCCGTAGCAAACCGAGGCTATTACTATACCCCTCACATCATCAAAGATATCGAAGATCACAAGATTGATAAAAAATTTGTAACCAAACAAGTAACCACTATTGACCCCAAACACTTTGAACCGATTGTTCAAGGCATGAATCAAGTATTCCACATTGGAACAGGGAGAAGCGTAGCCGTTCCTCAATTGGAAATGGCTGGAAAAACAGGTACAGTAGAAAACTTTACCCGCATCAATGGAAAGCGTTATCAATTAGCAGATCACTCCGTATTTGTTGCCTTTGCGCCTATTGATGATCCACAAATTGTCGTAGCTGTTTTTATTGAAAATGGAGTTTGGGGTGCACGATGGGCAGCGCCGATTACGAGTTTAATGCTTCAAAAATACTTACTTCCTGAGGTTGTTCGCACTGATTTAGAGAAGCGAATGTTAGAAGGAAGTTTAGAAAGCGAATACAACAAAGTTTTACAATTATACAATTTAGCGGATAAGCAGAAAAAACAATGAGAAGCGGAAGCGTACAAAAGCATATAGACTGGATAACTATTTTGTTATACCTTTTACTTGTTGTTGCAGGATGGGTAAATATTTATTCTACTTCACTACCAAGTGAGGAAGCTAGTATTTTTGATTTTAGCCAAATATACGGTAGACAACTGGTCTTTATTTTGACGTGTATCCCCCTTATCATCCTTATACTCGCTTTAGACACTAAGTTTTACGAAAAATACGCCTTGATCTTTTATATCATAGGGATTCTATCCATCCTCGGTCTATTCGTCTTTGGTAAGTCAGTAAAAGGACAAACCAATTGGTACCAAATTGGAGGATTGGGAATACAACCCTCTGAGTTTGTAAAGACAACCACTGCTCTACTCTTAGCCAAGTATTTTTCGGATCACCAAGGAACGTTAAAGACATTTAAAGAGCAAATAACCGCCTTTACCATCATTGGAATTCCCACCTTACTTATTTTAAAACACGACACAGGAAGTGCGATGTTATTTGCATCCTTAATCTTTGTGTTGTATCGAGAAGGTCTTCCCTCTTGGTATTTGTGGTCGGGATTTATCACAATTGCTTTATTTATTGCGTCTTTAGTTGTAAAACCTTCGTTAATAATTACAACCATTGCATTATTAACACTTCTACACTACTACTTTAACAAAAACATCAATAGAAACCCCTTTATTTATCTTATTTTAGCCACCGTAATGTGCGGCTTTGTACTATCCGTTGATTATGTGTATGACAATGTACTTGAACCCCATCAAAAGGATAGAATAAACGTTTTACTCGGCGAAAATGTAGACCTCCAAGCCGAAGGATATAATCTGAATCAATCGAAAATTGCTATTGGTTCAGGTGGATGGCAGGGTACTGGTTTCCTTCAAGGAACACAGACCAAAGGTGGCTTTGTGCCCGAACAACACACCGATTATATCTTTACAACAGTTGGAGAGGAATGGGGATTCGTTGGTTCTAGTACCATCATCATCTTGTTTCTTTGCTTGTTTTTCCGCTTAATTTATTTGGCAGAAAAACAAAAAAAACGATTCAATAAAGTCTATGGTTATTGCGTAGTGAGTTTTTTATTTATTCACTTTGCCTTTAACATCACCATGCTTGTGGGATTATTCCCTACCATTGGTGTACCCCTTCCTTTCTTCTCCTATGGAGGTTCGAGTTTAATCGCCTTTACCTTATTGCTATTCATCTTTTTAAAATTAGATGCCAATAGAATTAATGAATGGTAATACTCACTACAAACAACAATAAAAACAAAATAGAGAAGAAGAAAATGAAAAAAACATTTTTAATCACCGGACTATTGCTACTTGGTTCAACAGCTATTCACGCACAAGAAGCAGAAAAAACAACTGAAACAGCACCTGTTTTACCAGAAACTCCAGCTTATCAAATTGTCGAAAGTACTGTAGAGGAACTAACGACAGCAGAAGCTCCTATGACAGCAGAAGAGCTCAAAGCATTCAACCAGCAACAGAAGCAAATTGAACGCGAGAGAAAGGCCGAAATTAAGAAGCAAAAGGAAATTGCCAAGACACAGAAAAACATTCAAAAAGCAACTGCTAAATTGAATAAAACGAAGATCAAATACAACAAAGAAAACGATGAGTACAATCGCGATATGGCATTAGGTAAGATCGCTCCTGTTCAGGAATTAAAAATCAAAACGAAATTGCATAAGTACCAAACGCAAATTGCCAATCTAGAATTTGATATTAAAGCAGAAGAATACAAATACGAAACTTTAACGAAATAAGAAAGAAAGCGAAACCTAGGTTTCGCTTTTTAGTTTACCGTAAACAAAAAAACCGATAACAAAGTTATCGGTTTTTCACTTGTGTGGTGCCTCCAGGAATCGAACCAGGGACACAAGGATTTTCAGTCCTTTGCTCTACCAACTGAGCTAAGGCACCCAGTGCTTGTTTAGTTTAAAATTTGTGGTGCCTCCAGGAATCGAACCAGGGACACAAGGATTTTCAGTCCTTTGCTCTACCAACTGAGCTAAGGCACCAGTTTTAAACTAAGATACTAAAAGCTAATTTTGTGGTGCCTCCAGGAATCGAACCAGGGACACAAGGATTTTCAGTCCTTTGCTCTACCAACTGAGCTAAGGCACC
>NZ_JBMVQX010000009.1:0-108325 GCF_050522745.1 Myroides sp. C15-4
TATAACGCGTTTTATCATAGAAAGTTTTTTTGGCGTTTGGCTTTTTTGTTGGGGCGCGGTTTGTTTGTTGCGCGGTTTGCTCCTTGTGCGATTCTTGAAGGCGCGGTTTGCTCGTCGTGAGGTTCGCTCGGTTTAATTTCGCGATTCAATACTAAGGAAGATTCTTCCTTATATATAATAGAGAAGAAATCTACATATATAATAGAGAAGAAATCTACTTCTTATAGATACATCAAAACAAACCGCGCGAACCGCACAAAAAACGAACCGCACAAAAAACGAACCGCACAAAAACGAACCGAGGCTCTCCTTTTCTTTAAAAAATAGACAGTGGAGCTATTAAACCAATGCTTATGCGACCTGTATTGTAATTTTGTTGATTCAATTGTTCTTTTGCATAACTTGAATAGTTATACCAGCGTCCCACATAAGCAGCAAAAAAACGCAAATCCACCTTATGAAACGGACGGTACTGTACCATTGGAATTACTCCATAACTCGTTCTTACATGATTTGTGCCAGCGTCAACTGCTGTCAAATTATCTGCGTATGCATTACTTGTCATCAATGTCAAGGATAAATACAACTTAGTCAACACTTTATAATCCACTCTCAACCAATGATCGATATAAGCTACTTGCTCTGCTAATGCTGGTTTATCGCCAGCAAACATTGCACTTATTATTTTACGCTTATCTAAATCATCGTGACTGTATTGAAAATCATACATCACTGTTAACTTTTCATCTTGGTATTTATTTCCCAAAGCGATATAATGCATTCCTTTGTTTTTAGCTTGGGTAAAATAGCTATAACTATAAGAGGTTTGAAATTTATCTTGCCAAAAACTCCCTCTCCAATTCCCAACAACCGCAAAAGGAGTTTTGCTTTCTTCCGTTCCTTGTGGCATAGTAAATGATTCTATTTGATCCAGTTTATTCACACTTGCATTGAGTAGCTGAATATTAAATCGATGCTGAGGGGTTGCTTTGTAGGCCACACCAACCCCTACCATATAATTTTCGGCTGTGCTCAAAATATCATTGTAGTTTAAAATTTCTATCGCATTCAAATCATATTCATATCCTCCCCAATCCGTATACAGCTTACCAACTGCAATATTTACTTTTGACGAGGCTTGAACATCAATATAAGCAAGATCTACATTTGAATTAACACCGTCCAAAGTACCTGGTACAGCTTGAGAAGTATAGCGATGTCGAAAGCGAAAACGAACTTTATCGTGTATTTTAGCACTTAAATCCAGGCGCAATTCACTACCATTAAAGCGACTTGTTGTGTATTTGTTTTTTTCAAAATAGCTGTCTAAACTAGTTCGCACATAAAACTTTAAAGAAAAATCACTTAAAAAATTGGGTTTGTTTAACCCGATCAAAGGACTAGCAAGAGAATCATTCCTTTGGGACTGTTGACCAAAAACAACAGCAGACATTCCGATTATTACTAAGCATACAAATCTTTTCATACCTTTACCGTAATTACATTATTTATTCACTATTTAACTTTTATTAGTAATAAATATTCAATTATCAAAGAATATAAATACTAAAAATTATTAAATATTAAGAAACAAACAATATGCCATTTTAAACAAACAGCCGTAATTTGGACAAAAAAATAAAGGATAAAAAAAAACCACCTAGCCAAGTAGATGGTTTTCTGTTCTTTGCCTCTATAGCGTATTTCACTTCTTATTCAAGAGGCCAAATAATCCAAAGTGACCGTTTCGACCTGTATCCTTCCCTATTTTAATCGATAAAAAAAAACGAACCGACTAGTGTAATCACACCTGAGTCTATATCTATCCCTGATTCCTCCTTTCCATAGGCAGCAACAGAAAAGAACACAAAAGCCCCACCAACCGTATTAACTCTTCTTTCTCATCCTGTCCTTTTTTGCGATTCATCACTGATGCACGTACTGCTTTAGGTTTGACCCCAAAAGTTTCCCTCCTTTACTGCTAAAACCTCTTGTTAATCCAGCTTTCATTTTCCGATACTTTTGTATTTTAAATGATGATTATTTTTTAAGCGTCAGACCTAGTCGCTAGCTTTACTATTTCTCTCGAGACAAAACTAAAAAAGCAGAAAAAACAAGGACAATCTCCTTCCATTTCTTTCCCTTTATGAGCTAAATAAGGTATTTTTTCCTTTCTTCCCCAAACTAAACAACATTAAGAGGTTGAATTTCAGTTTCTTATATTAATAAATAAAGAGTTTGTAAAGGGTTTGTAAGGGGTAAGTTAATACCAGCAAGGGTTTTAGGCCGTTTTACCAATGTTACCCTTTACTATCTATTTACAATCTACTTACTATCTCTTTTCCATAATACAATCTTTTATCACAGTCATTCCTCTATGTAAAAAGCCTAATAAACGCTAGTAGCGCATGCATTTGTCCCTGTATTTCTATCCTAATTATCTCCTAAAATTGATGCGAAAACGGCTTCTACACTCTTGAAATAAAATGCGACCTCATTTGTATTCCAATTGCTGATCATCTAACTTTTATTATTCAAAAAAACGAGGATCAAACAATTAAATCCTCTGTTACACGTACTTTCTAAGTATTTATTATTGTTTGATAAATTTGACTTGATATTTTTTATCCCCTCCCTTTACTTGAAGAAAATACATACCTGAAGACAGAAAAGACACATTTATATTTTGTCTGTTGGACGCAGTTATAGGGAGTGTTTGAATTAGCGTTCCCGTACTGTTGTGAATAGTGGCCTCTAAAGAAGAAAAGATAAAATCAGTAGGGATTTCAAGATGCAGCACTTCCACAGCAGGGATAGGCCATGCGACCAACGCTTGGGGAGTTTCATCAACTAGTGTATCCTCGACTGTTACCCCTTTATAGGTATCAGAATTGATGAGGAGACTATAGTCCTGTAAACTATTCATTAACTTACCTTTATGTGAAATCACTACTTCATAGGTTCCCCTTTGAGGGTCATCAATATCGATTCGCTCTACGTTATCGACGGTATTATCCCCTTTGACGGCCTCACTATGAATAAAGCTATTTGTTAAACGCCAAGGAAAAAAGGTTTCTCCATCCTTTGTCACGCGAATATCCAAATCATTGACAAGTTGTTTCAACCTATTTTCTTCAACAAAATTTAGTTCGCTATATTTTCCTTCGACATCTGTCCAGGAGATGGTAAAAGAAAGTCGCTTCACTTCTTCTGTCAATTGAACGTGATAGGCGTGCATTTGTCCATTTAGTAAGCGATCTTCTCGAATAAACGCATCCTTTTTATCAGCTGCTTCTAAGAACTGTACTCCATTCCACGCATTGATTAATCCCCAACCTGTGCTTGCATTGGGGCCTGTTTGACGGGGTAAATATTCTGCACTATTAATCATCAATCCTTTCAAAGTAGCTGCTTTATAGGGAAAATTCTTATGCTCTAAAGCCCATTGTTGCCACAACAATAAAATACCTGACACGGCAGGCGTTGCCATAGATGTACCACTTAAAAAAGCATATAAATTCGCTTTTTCCATTTCTCCAGTGGCAAAACGGTATTGATAAATCGAAGAATACACATTTTCACCAATAGCCACGATATCGGGTTTAATTCGAAAATCATTGGTTGGTCCTGTACTACTAAAATCAGTTTCTTGTAAATTTCCGGAATTTCCTATCGCTATAGCTCCAACCACAATTGCATTTTTTGCATTTGCATGTCCTAAGAGAAGGTCCATTCCCTTTTTACTGGGATTGATCAATTCAGCATGTGTTTTATCATTACCTGCTGCCACAACAGGTTGTAAATACGGATATAGATAAGCTATTTTATCCATATTAGCTGCATCTATATTATAGGCTCCAAAAAAATCAGTGGATACGAGAGGTGTTTTTTGATTGTCAATGGCAGCTATTCCATAGGAATGATTAGATACTAAAATACCTTGTTGAGCCAATTGAGCCAATTTGGTCCTATCATTTCCCCAACGATAACTAACGGCTTGCGCTGCAGGTGCCATTCCTTGCGCCTTAGCATCTACTCCTTGAGCGATGACTGTTCCTGCTACATGTGTCGCATGACTCCTGCGGCGCTCCAAAACAGCAAACTCATCCGGATCTTCAGGCATTATTGTTTCCCAAGGCTCTAGCAATTCAACCTTAGTTCCTCCTCCCTTAGCAAATTCCACATGTCGATCAAATACTAACGCTCCATCAATAATTCCCACCAACATCTGCTGGCCTAAAAGTTGATTGAAAGCAGGATTATCAGAGGCAACCAATTGATTGACACCACTGACACTTTTAGTTACTTCATTATGTGTTTTAAAGTAAATGACCTTATTCCTTTCAATGCGTTGAGCCTGAAAATAATTAGCTTCATCAACGAATTGCTCTTTAAATGCGTGGTTCTTTTTTTTGTAATTCAGCAATTCTTTTTGTTCCATCGATTCTTTTTTAGCTAGCGCTCTAATTACACTAATCGCCTCATTTGTAGTATACTGTTTATTTAATTGCTGACGAATAGCAGCGGATTGGGCAAACATACTCGTTCCAGTAACGAACAATGAAAACAACAAAAAAGATTTAATTTTAGACATAAAAAACAGCTGTAATTTAAAAAAAAATGATTTCAACGTGGAATTTACGTAAAAAGCACGGTTTAAATTTATAATAAATTAAGTCAATTCCAATATATTTCTATCTTTGACAAACATTAAATTTATAACTAGATTACCCTATGTATATAAAAAAAGCAATTCTAAGCGTAGCAATAGGCGCTTCTTTATTTTCGATTTCTTGCAAAAATGAAGCAAAATGGGACGAAACAAACGCCTTTTATGCAGCAAGTGATTTACCTTATCAAACGGCTGATTTTGCTAAAATTAAGAACTCTGATTTTAAGCCAGCTCTATTAGAGGGAATGCGTCAGCAAAATACGGCCATTCAAAACATAACTGCAAACACAGAAGAACCTACATTCGCCAATACCATGGAGGCCCTAGAGCTATCTGGACTTCTACTAACTAGAGTGAGTAATGTTTTTTATCTACTCACAAGTGCGCATACGAATTCGGATCTCATTGCGATTAACAATGAGTTAGCACCTAAATTTGCAGCACATGAAGATGGTATTTACCTCAATGATGCTTTATTCGAACGCGTTAAAAAATTATATACGGACCGAACTCATCTTGGTTTACAACAGGAACAAATACGATTAATCGAGGTTTACTATGAACGTTTTGAGCAAGCGGGTGCAAATCTATCTTCGACGGACAAAGAAAAATTAAAAAAAATAAATCAGGAGATTGCTACAATGACCAATTCATTTAGCGATAAGTTATTAGCGGCAACAAAAGCTGGATCCGTTTCTTTTAGTCTAGAGCAATTGAGTGGGTTATCTCCAGAAACACTTACTTCATTAAAGCAAGAAAACGGCCAATATAACATTGCGTTGAGCAATACAACCCAACAGCCGATATCGAGTCAATTACAAGATGCTGCAACACGTGAACAGTTGTTCAAAGCTTCTTGGGAACGAGCTGAAAAGAAGGACAAGAATGACACCCAGGAACTTGTGATAGCCATTGCTAAAAAAAGGGCTGAAAAAGCAAACTTATTAGGATTTGAGACCTATGCTGCTTGGAGTTTACAAGGAACCATGGCTCAAACACCTGATCGCGTATTCGAGATGCTAAATACCCTTAATCGACATGCGCTTGAAGCTGCAAACGAAGAAGAACAGGTTCTCCAAAATATGATGGAACAACAAGGAGAATCAACAACTTTACACGCGGCAGATTGGTCCTATTATGCAGAAAAGTTAAAGGCGGAACAGTACGCTTTAAATCAAGAAGAATTAAAGCCATACTTTGAATTAAACAAAGTATTGAGAGATGGAGTATTCTTCATGGCCAAATACCTTTATGGCGTTAGTTATATAGAGCGTACTGATTTACCTGTTTGGCATGAAGATGTAAAAGTATACGAATTTTTCAACCAAGATGGCAGTCAATTGGGGCTTTTTTACACGGATTACTATCAACGTGATTCAAAACAAGGGGGAGCATGGATGAGTAATATTGTGGATCAATCCTACTTGACAAAGCAACTTCCGGTTGTTTACAATGTCGCTAACTTCCCAAAACCTGCTGATGGAAATCCGACCTTATTATCCTTGGATGAAGTCATAACCTTATTCCATGAATTCGGACATGCTTTACATGGTTTATTCGCAGAGCAAAAATACCCAACTTTATCAGGTACAAATGTATCTCGAGACTTTGTTGAGTTTCCTTCGCAATTTCACGAGCATTTTGCTTTCGATCCTTTAGTATTGAGTAATTATGCCAAACACTACCAAACAGGCTATATTATGCCTAAAGAATTGGAAGAGCGCATTTATGCTTCTGCTGGTTTTAACAAAGGATATGATCTAACAGAACTATTAGGCGCTACCATTTTAGATTTAGCATGGCACAGTATTGATGCTAACACGACTATTACTGATATTCATCAATTTGAAACAGATGCTTTAAAGCAACACAACATCTATTCAAAAACAGTTCCTCCAAGATATCGTTCTACTTATTTTAGCCACATCTTTGGCGGTGGTTATGCGGCAGGCTACTATTCTTACAAATGGTCTCAGATGATCGATTACGACGCTTATGCCTGGTTGATGGAACATGGCGGAATAAGCTTAGAAAATGGTAATATCCTACGTAAAAAACTATTTTCTCGAGGAAATACGATGCCTCTTGATAAGTTGTATCGCGATTTTAGAGAAAAAGATCCAACTATAGATGCGTACTTGCAGTATGCTGGATTTACAAAATAGTCTTATTCTAATAGACAATCAATCAAACAAGGCGGTCATAAAATGACCGCCTTGTTTATTTAAAAACCTCTTACTTCCCCAAGAACTATAAAGGAAAATATTACCTTTGCATCAAATGGAATACAGATGAATATCAAATTACTCGCAATTGGAAAAACGGACAATAAAGAATTGCAAACTCTAATGAATGACTACATCAAGCGTTTGTCTTTTTATGTAAAATTTGACATGGAGATTATTGCCGACATCAAGAATGCAAAAAATTTATCTGAAGCTCAACAGAAACAAAAAGAGGGTGAATTAATTTTAAGTAAGCTATCACCTACTGATTTTCTAATTTTACTCGATGAGAAAGGAAAGGAATTCACCAGTGTAGGCTTTGCGGATGAATTGCAGAAGCGCATGAATGCGGGTATAAAGACGCTTGTTTTTGTCATTGGTGGTCCCTATGGATTCTCAGACGACGTGTATCAACAAGCAAAAGGGAAAATATCACTTTCAAAAATGACATTTTCCCATCAAATGATTCGCTTATTTGTGATTGAACAGCTCTATCGCGGGTTTACTATTTTACGCAATGAGCCTTACCATCACCAATAGTAATTTAGTATACTTTATCTTGATCTAACACCTGATCTCTTAGTTTTAATTCTTCAATCAACACGCGCATTTGCAAATAGTTTTCAAAGTTCAATTCTTTGCTAAAGCCCAATTGCAGGCTATCTTTACCTTGTACTTTTTCTTGTAGTTGATTTCTATCTATGGCTTGTCCTTCAAAGAACAGGTCATTCGAAGCATTTACATAGAGTAAATTATCGGTTGATGTTGGTCGTTCAAAAACGTAATCAATGGTTTTAAACGGGAAGAAAGACAGGTGTTTGTTCAGCGTATCTGCATAGCTATAGAAAACGCCTTTTTCATCTGGGTGCATGCTATTTTTGTCGTATTTTTTATCCTTTACCCCTTGAATCATTTCCACTACTTCTTTTAGGTTGAGTTCTCTTTCTACGTGAAAAATAAAATTCGTCCCCCCTATTCGATTGTTGTCATTCAAGTGTGGGTGAATCCCATCCTCTGCAAATTCAATGTAAATTGGAGAATGATCGTCCACGCCTTCTTCTACAATATAGGCTGCACGTGCCAATTTCATTTCTTTCTTTTCACAGCTTAAAAAAAGAAAAAGAAAAGGTAATACAAACAGTAATTTTCTCATATCATCAATTGGTTTAAAATTTTTCTAACTTCACAGGCTTCTTTCACATCGTGTACCCGAAGAATATTTGCTCCTTTTTGCAGGGCAATTGTATTTAATACAGTGGTTCCATTCAGTGCTTCTTGTGGTGTAAGGTCTAATAATTTATACAGCATGGATTTTCGAGAGATTCCCACTAACACAGGTAAATCAAAACAGTGAAAGTGCTCGAGTTTTGCCATCAGCTCATAATTCTGTTGTAGATTTTTTGCAAAACCGAATCCTGGATCCAAAATAATATCGTTAATCTTGGCTGCTCTAGCTTGGGCTATTCGTTCTGAGAAGTAGTAACGCAAATCTACAAGTACATCCTCATACTGGGTTAAACTTTGCATTGTTTGTGGATTTCCCCTCATGTGCATCATAATATAAGGCACTTGCAATTGCCCAACCACTTCAAGCATGCGATCGTCTAATAATCCCGCAGCGATATCATTAACCAGGGCAGCTCCAGCTTCTATGGCTTGTTTGGCCACTTCAGCACGAAACGTATCAATTGACAATTTAATTGTAGGAAATCGATCCACTAACAAAGCAACCACCTGAACCAAACGCGCTATTTCTTCTGCTTCGCTGACAAATTCCGCACTAGGTTTGGAAGAATAAGCCCCTAAATCAATAAAGTCAGCCCCTTCTTTTAGCATTTTTTCTGCTTGGTTTAAGAAGTCTATATCCGTTTTGTATTTGCCTCCATCATAGAAGGAATTTGGAGTTACATTTAAAATCCCCATAATTCGAGGCGTAGATAAATCCATCAATTCTCCCTTACAATTTATTGTCATACAGCACAATTCAATATTTTATCTTATTTTTATTTCCATTTAATTCTTCAAAAGGTGTAACATTTTTTTCAATGCCATAGTATTATTACTATTTTTGAAGAATAATCCATTACAAATATAGTTTAAATGAGTACTACTTCTATACAATATGATCAGGTAATTGCAATTTGCAAGGCGTTATTTCAAAAAAAGATGCACGATTATGGATGTGCATGGCGCATCATGCGTTTAAGCTCGTTGACGGATCAAATTTACATCAAAGCGCAACGCCTGAGAAGTATTCAAGAGAACACGGTACGCAAAGTAGATGAAGGCGAAATTCCCGAATTTATCGGCATTATCAACTACTGTATTATGGCGTTGATTAACGCCGAAATTGGCGTAGGAAAATATCCAGATTTAACAGCAGAAGAAGTAGAAAAATTCTACGATCAGATGGTTTTGGAAACCAAAACCTTAATGGAAAATAAAAACCACGATTACGGTGAAGCTTGGCGCGATTTACGCGTGAGTTCTTTGACAGACTTAATCCTTCAAAAACTACTTCGCGTTAAGCAAATCGAAGATAACAAAGGAAAAACATTAGCATCAGAAGGAATTGAGGCTAATTATCAAGATATGTTGAATTATGCTGTTTTTGCGCTGATTCACCTTGAGCTAGTAAACGAATAAATAACCATCAACCACTAATTATGAAAATCATCACGCAACTGTCGCGCATATTTGTAGGCGTATTGTTTATTTTATCAGGTTTAGTAAAACTGAATGATCCTACGGGATTCTCTTTTAAATTAGAAGAGTACTTTTCGGAGGCAGTTTTAAATTTGCCTTTTCTAATGCCTTATGCCCTATCCTTAGCGGTAATTTTGGTTATTGCTGAAGTAATTTTAGGCGTTGCTCTTTTACTTGGATTTATGCGTAAACTCACGTTGACGTTATTGTTCTTGATGATTGTATTCTTCACTTTCTTGACCTTTTATTCCGCTTATTTCAATAAAGTAACGGACTGTGGCTGTTTTGGAGATGCCGTTCCATTGACTCCTTGGGGTTCTTTCACCAAAGATGTGGTCTTGTTAGTTTTTATCCTTATTCTCATTAAGTTTCAATCTTATATCAAACCAATATTCAAAACAAAAACCAATAATTTAATTATGATGATCACGATTATTTTATGCTGTTTTATGGGATATTGGGTATTAAACCACCTGCCATTAAAAGACTTCAGAGCGTATAAAGTGGGAACGGATATTCAAAAGGGAATGGAAATTCCTGAAGGTGCACCAAAAGCAGAATACCAGATGACCTTCTACTACAATGTCAATGGTAAAGAAGAGAAGTTCACCGATAAAGAATTGGGTAATATTCCAGAAGGAGCTGAATTTGTACGCAGAGAAGATATTCAATTAAGCGAAGGATTTCAACCTGAGATACACGATTTGACCATGGATTTAGATGGAGAGGAATACTTAGGTCAAATGTTAGAAGAACCTAAGTTGATTTGGATTATTTCTTATGATTTGGAGCGTGCAGATACAGAAGGATTACGCGCTATGAAAGACTTTGCGAACAAAGCGATTGTCAAAGGCTATGTAGTGGCGGGATTGACAGCTTCTGGCAACACTATTATTGATGGAGTAGTAAAACAATACGAATTGCCTTTTACGTACTATACCTCTGATGCAACAACATTAAAGACGATCGAAAGAGCGAATCCTAGTATTGTTGTGTTAGAAAAAGGAGTTATTGTTGAAAAGAAACACTGGAAAGACCGCGATCAGGTTACCTTAAAATAGATAAAATTTGTTGGCTTATTTCATCAAAAAACTGGGCTACTCTTTGCTAACGCTTTGGGGAGTTGTCAGTGTTGTTTTCTTTTTGTTTACCATTTTACCTGGTGATCCTGCGCGTATGATGTTGGATCAGAACGAAAATGCAGCACAACTTTTAACGATAAAAAAGAAATATGGGTTTGATCAACCGATTGGCAAACAATATGTATTGTATCTCAATGACCTTTCTCCCCTTTCATTTCACAGCACCCATTCTGATGATTACAGCTTTCGTCATGCCAACAAGTACAATGGGATTGTTCTTCTTACCGTAGGACAATCGGAAATTATGCTTAAAACGCCTTATTTAAGAGAGAGTTTTCAAAAAAATGGAAAAACGGTGAGTAGTATTTTGGCCGAAACCTTGCCCAATACTGTATTGCTTGCCACGGTTGCCATTGGTATTGCTCTTTTTATTGGGGTTTTCTTAGGGATTATTTCTGCGCTTTACGTCAATACCTGGCTGGATCGATTAATTTCTATTGTCAGTACTTTTGGTATGAGTATCCCCTCCTTTTTTAGTGCCATTTTATTTGCTTGGATCTTTGGATTCCTCTTGCATACCTATACGCAACTCCCCATGACGGGAAGTTTATACGAAGTGGATGACTTTGGTGAGGGGCGTTACTTGGCTTTAAAAAACATTATTTTGCCTGCAATAGTATTGGGAATTCGACCCCTATCTGTTGTGATTCAATTAATGCGAAATTCCTTGCTAGAAGTTTTAGGGTTGGATTATATCCGAACCGCTAAAGCTAAGGGGATGAAAACTGCGCAAGTGATTTACAAACACGCCTTAAAAAATGCGCTAAATCCTGTTGTGACAGCTCTTTCAGGCTGGTTTGCCTCTATGCTTGCTGGTGCCGTTTTTGTTGAATATATTTTTGGATGGAACGGTTTAGGCAAGGAAATTGTAGAAGCATTAAACACTTTAGATTTACCAATTATCATGGGAGCCGTACTTACTATTGCAACTGCTTTCGTAATCCTAACAATTTTAGTAGATTTGATCTATGCTTATTTAGACCCAAGAGTTAAGCTAAACGAATAAATATTCACACCCTATGAGAAAATTTTATATTGCCCTTTCTATACTAGCTATAACAGCTACAGCTTGTAAAAAGCAAACAGAAAAGTTGGAAGTACTTGCTACGGATCAACCAACTGAAACTCCGACAACAACACCTGAAACTGCTGTTGATCAATCGCAATTTGCAGCAGAAGCGCTTAGTCAAATCTTTTACAAATTAGATGGTAATACGATCACCTTTCAAGAAATTCTGGCACAATACACAGGCAAAACGATCTTGATTGACGTATGGGCTGCATGGTGCCCGGATTGCATCAAAGCACTACCAACAATAAAAACAATAAAAGCAGATTTTCCCGATGTTGTATTTGTCAATCTATCCCTAGATAAAACACCAGAAGCATGGAAAGAAGCTATTGAGAAATACGGTATTGAAGGCGAACACTTTTACCTCAATGACGACAAACGCATGAAAGGTACTTTCGGGCAAGCAATTCAATTGAATTGGATTCCCCGCTATATCATAGTAAATAAAGAAGGAAAAATTGAGCTTTTTAATGCAACAGAGAAAAACTTTGAAGATATAAAAGCCGTATTAAATACAAAATAATAATGATGAGACACCAAATTGTTGCTGGAAACTGGAAAATGCACAAGAATTATTCAGAAACCCATGCATTATTAGATGAATTAATTGAAGTATTGCCTACAGGAAAAGAAGTAGAAGTAATTGTTGCTCCTACTTTCACCAATTTAGCTAGTGCAGTAGCTCATTTAGAAGGAACCAACATTCAAGTGGCGGCTCAAAATATGCATCAAGCAGAAGGTGGTGCTTTTACTGGTGAAATTTCAGCTCAAATGTTATTGAGTGTTGGAGTAGAAACCGTGATTATCGGGCATTCCGAACGAAGACACTACTTTAAAGAGACAGATGCTATTTTAGCGGATAAAGTCAATACGGCATTACGACACAATATGCGCGTGATTTACTGTATTGGAGAAGAGTTAAAAGACAGGGAAAGCAAACAATACCTCAACGTCATTTTCAATCAATTGAGAGACGGATTATTCCATTTATCCAAAGACCAATGGGCTAGTATCGTTTTAGCTTATGAGCCTGTATGGGCAATTGGAACAGGAGAAACAGCCACGCCTGAGCAAGCACAAGAGATTCACGCTTTTATTCGTCAAGAAATTGAGCGTCAATACGATAAGTCGGTAGCAACGCGTACATCTATTTTATATGGAGGTAGTGTGAAACCAAGTAATGCAAAAGAAATCTTTTCACAACCCGATGTAGACGGAGGATTAATTGGTGGTGCAGCTCTTGTTGCAGCTGATTTTGCAGCCATTGTACAAGCAATCTAAGAACACTTTTGTTCTATTTATACCCTAGCCTATCTCAAGTAGATAGGCTATTTTTTTGTTTCAACCTTACTTATTTATAAAGATTCTAAATAATTTTCATATCTTTGTCAAGCTGAAAAGAAACAACATCATGCCATATAATCAAGAAATCATAACCTATAGCCAAGACAAATCGGTTAAAAATGGGATTTACCTCAAAGAGTTAGCCCCACAATCCTTCGAAAAGGGTATGGTCGGTCATACGCATCGCGATGATTACTACGTTTGTATATTGGTTTTAAACGGCACATTTCGAATCAATTGCGAATTGCAATCCAATGAATTAAAAACAGGTGATTTACTGCTGATTAAGCCGTATCAAATTCACACGATTGAGCATTATAGCGAAGATTTTTACGCCTATTTTTTGAGCATTCAAGATTTTAGAATTCCCGATGAATTGACGTATTTACTGTTTAACTTATCCTATACCCAACAACAAATTTCCTTGCCTCTAGAAGCAACCCAAACGCTTTTGGAGACCATCCATCTCTTGTTAAAAAACGAAAGTAAAAAAGAAGAGTACGCAACGGAAATCACTGATGGTTTATTTCAAGCTTTAATCTACAAAATTGGCTCTCTTTTTAAAGAAACAACGCAAGTTCCAGAAATATCGATTATCAATCAATCCAATGTTATCACGTCTAAGTTTAAGCGCCTAATCACAACACAGACGCATTTAAAACAGCCTTCTTATTTTGCCAATCAGCTGTTTATCACCCCTGCTCACTTGAATGATTGTGTCAAAAAAACAACGGGACAAACGGTGAGTTATTGGTTGAAGAAATCCATTATCAATGAGGCGAAACGACTGTTGTACTATACAACCAAATCAGTAAAGGAAATTGCTTTTGAATTGGGGTACGAAGATCATACGTATTTTTCTCGTTTGTTTAAAAAACACGTCAAACAGACGCCACTTCAATTTAGAGGTGATGCGATGGAATTGGCGAGTTAATTCTACGGAATATACTGTAGCAAACTTTCATAGGGATCTCCTTTCAAATTTAAAAGTGTAGCAAAAGCAGGTTCCGTTTTCCAAGCTGCTTGTTTGCAAGCCTTTACTTTTTCTTTAAAGGCGTTGCCTTGTTTTTGTAGAATTTCATATTCTATACACAAGTGACGATAGCCGTATTGTGCAGTTACGGGAATTGTTTGCGCAAAAATTTCGACAGGAAAATTGGCTATCTCAAAATTAGCAACATAAGTCAGTGGATTGCGTTGATTCAAAATAACTTCATTAAAGCCAGTATACGCTTGAAAATGATCCTGTACAACCTGCTGAAAATGGGCAAGATCTACAAAACTACACGCAATATCTATATCACTGGTGTCTATAGCGATGTCCAAGGGAAAAGTACCCACAACTACAGGAGTAAATTCATGTAAATGGGCTAAGATTTGGTGCGTGGTCAAGAGATCGTACACCTCTTGTTGCTTAGCTGTTCCCTTCTTTAAATAATCGATCGAAAAGAAATCCATTTCAGTTTAATGTGCTTTCATTTTGGAAAATAGGTTGATAATCACCACACCTAGAATAATAAATCCCATACCAATGATTGCAGGCAAATCGGGTTTTTGTCCATACGCAACAATAGCCACTACTGTTACCAATACTATTCCTACTCCAGACCAAATGGCATAGGCAATTCCAACGGGTATAGTTCGAAGTGTCAAACTTAGAAAATAAAAGGCAACCGCGTACATAACCACAGTCACCACACTGGGAATAATTTTCGTAAATTCATGAGAGGCTTTCAGCGCACTGGTCGCAATTACTTCACTGATTATAGCAACGAGAAGAAATAAGAAATTTTTCATTGGGTATCAATTAGTGTACAAAGGTAAACTAGATTGCCCATATATCCACTTCGCCTTTGTTTTTTCTCCTCTACGCTCTTGTTGGTCCACGCTCTTGCTTTTCTCTATTCTCTCATGTACCAATAATGGTCAATGCCATCGAGATCAAAAGTATAAGCTGCATGGAATCCTATTTTCCCTAATACGCGAATTGAACTTTCGTTTTCCACTTCTGAAACTGCATAAACAGGATGGTGTTGAAAGTTTTTTGCTGCGTAATCTAAACACGCTAATGCCGCTTCCGTCGCATAACCTTTACCCCAGGCATCAAAGCGAAAACGATATGCCAAATCTAGATATTCGCGCAAGCCATTTAATCCATTTTCCACCAGTTTAAATCCACACCATCCGATAAATTCATTGGTATCTTTTTTGACAATTGCCCAACGACCAATACCGAAATCAGTGTATTGCTTTTGAATAAATTCGATAATTTCATTGGCTTCCTCCATGGAAGTAATCACCATACTACCTACGTATTTTACCACGCGTTCATCACTGTCTAAATTGTAAATCCCCTGCGCATCCTCACGGGTAATTTCGCGGATAATCAATCGATCTGTTTCTATAATTGTTGCCATAGTCTATTTTGTATTTCTCACTAATTTAATAAAATAATCGGCACTAAGCTTTTATTCTTCAGAAAAATCGATTTAATACCTAAAACTACTTAATATGTGAGAAGATGAGGCGATGAGAGGGTGACTTGAACTTTACCCTCAAAAGAACAAAACCCTCTCCCCATTTTTTTACAACTAGATAAAGCGCTTAAAGACCACACTTGAGGTATGCCCACCAAAACCAAAGGTATTATTCATGGCTACATCCACTTGTTTGGTTTGAGCTACATTAGGAGTTAGATTGAGTTTTGGATTAATTTCAGGATCAACGGTTTCCAAGTTAATTGTTGGAGGAATGATTCCCTCTGTAATACTCTTAATACACAAAATAGCTTCAATGGCTCCAGCCGCACCTAATAAATGACCTGTCATCGATTTGGTGGCACTAATGTTCAACTGATCTAAATGCGCTTCAAACAACTGAGCAATGGCTTCGCATTCACTGCGATCTCCTACGGGTGTAGCGGTCGCATGCGCATTGATGTAGTTGACATCCTTTACTTGTAAGCCAGCATCTGTTAACGCTGCTTGCATAGCTGCCCTAGCGCCTTCTCCTTCTGGATGGGTTGCTGCTACATGATAGGCATCTGATGCAGCGCCATAACCTACCAATTCACAGTAAATCTTAGCGCCTCTTTTTTGGGCGTGCTCAAGTTCTTCCAACAGTAAAATCCCAGCGCCCTCACCTGCAACAAAACCGGTGCGATTAACATCAAACGGACGAGAAGCTGTTGTTGGGTCTTCATTTGCTGTAGATAAGGCCTTCATGGCATTAAACCCTGCAATAGCCGATTGACAAATGGTTGCCTCTGCTCCACCTGCTAAAATAATATCCGCACGTCCTAAGCGAATTGCATCAAATGCACTTCCAATTGCATTGTTGGCCGCTGCACAAGCAGAAGCTACGGCATAGGTCATCCCCTTTAAACCATAGCGTATCGACAGCTGACCTGCTGCCATATTCGAAATCATTTTTGTAATAAAAAACGGATTAAACTTGGGATGGGCTTGATCGTGTGCAAAATCTAAAATCTCGTTCTCCAACGTTTCGAGTCCTCCAATCCCCGTAGCTAAAATTGCTCCCACACGATGGCGATTCACCGTATCCAAATCCAATTGTGCATCCACGATACATTCTTCCCCTGCAGCTATAGCATACTGCGTAAACAAATCCATCTTTCTTGCCTCTGGTTTTGTAAAGTATTGCAAAGGATCAAAGTTTTTTACTTCACATGCAAATTGCGTTTTAAAAGGCGTTGCATCAAAATGTGTAATCGCCCCTGCTCCACTTTGTCCTGCTATGGCATGCTGCCAAAATGTATTTACATTATTTCCCAATGGGGTAATAGCACCCAATCCTGTAATGACAACTCTTTTCATATTTCTTCTATTTTTTATTTTCTTTATACTTACTAATAAGTAAGTATAGGGGTTAAAAAAAATGAACTGCTGTAGGTTTATTTTAATTGTTCTAAAAGCCCATAACAATACCCACGATAGTCAACATACTTATTTACTCGGGCCAATTGTAAACTAGCTACTAAACTTGATAAAATTAAAAACGCTCGTTGGGCTTCGTCTTCTTCAAAGTGAAAAACGCCTTTTTCCTTTCCTACAACTAGTACTTGCGTTAACCATTGGACAATTAAATCTACGATTTTAGTCACTTCTACCTTTGTACTAGGATATAGTGTTTCCACATCTGTACTCAGCGCTCCAACAATACAAAGCTTTCGTTCGCGCTGACTTTTTATATAGATTTTAATAAAGGTTTCAATTTTTTTTACTGGATCAAAATCAAAAGCTTCCATATTGGCTATCATTTCTTCAAAACGCTGGATATTGGTTTTTACGATACTCGTTCCCAAATTTTCTTTGGTTGCAAAATAATAGTGAATTGCTGCATTTTTAATCCCCAATTCCGTAGATATATCGTGATAACTAAATCCATTATATCCTTTGGTCAGAATTAACTCTTCCCCCAGTTCTAATATTCTATCTCGTGTACTAGACATCTTTTTTTCATTAAATAACACAACAAGTTTACTTACTAATTAGTAAGTAAACAATTTTTTTAACATTCTTTTTTAGCCAAATAGTTTAAAAAAGCTCCTCTATTCTTTTAATACTAAGGGTTTTACTCCTGTTAGACTTCGTACTCTATTCGACAAAAAAAGGGTTTGTATCTGTTATTTTGATACAAACCCTGCCATTATTTAAGTTATAACTTAGCCTCCTTTTCCCTACTCTTTTACGTATTTAGGTGGAACAGTGGTATTCGTTCCATCTACATTTCTACTGACAATATAGTGAGGGGAAGCCATTTCAATCTCGTTTTCTGCAAAAACATCTTGTGCATGTTGACGTAAATCGGAATAGATTTTTGCGGTTAACTTTGCTTCTTTGATGTAGACATTCAACTGATAATCGACATAGAAATCCCTGAATTGATCCTGCAAGATGAATGGTTTTTGTCGCTTCAATACGTGCTCTGTCCTATTGGCTACTTCATAGAGCATTTCGTGCACTTTTTGCCAAGGGACATCGTATCCCACGGCAATGGTTGTATGTAAAATCAATCCGTGTTCTTTAGCCGATTGTGAATAATTGACCGTATGTGCAGACATTATATTGGAATTCGGAATGGTAATAATTTCGTTTTTCGGTGTTTTAATTCGCGTAACCAATGCTGTTTTTTCCAAGACATCACCGGTGTACTCGCCTAATTTAATGCGATCGCCAATTTTAAAAGGACGCATATAGGTAATAACTAAACCTGCTACTAAGTTTCCAATAACCGATGTTGATCCCAAGGACACCACAATACCAGCAAACACAGAAACTCCTTTAAAAATTTCGGAATCTGAATTTGGTAAATAGGGGAAAATTAGAATAAACATAAAGATAAACATCAACGCACTGATGATGTTATAGGTTGGGAAAGCCCAATCGGGATAAAACCCTTTTAGGGTTATTTTATTGTTGGCTATTTTTTCAGCTAATGAGCGAACAAATTTCTGCATATACCTGAATATAAATACAATAACAAGGATTGTAAATAATTTAGGCATATAGGCACTCACACTTTTTCCCACTGATTTTAATGGTGACAAGACATAATCCAACAATTGATCTGAAATGTGTTTGGTAAATGGAAATAGCTTGAAGACAGCTAATAATCCGATATACAAAAAGATCAAGACGATGAGAAAGCGAACTACTTTGGCAATTGTAATGGTAGTAAGCATAGCCCTGTGATCGTCAATGATACCAAACAAGCCCTTGATTTTCTTACCGCGTTGTTTCCAAATCATCACTTTAGCTATTCTATAGCCGTAGTAAATATATTTGATAATGAAAATCTCCGCAATAATAATCCCAATGGTTCCTGCTATTTGCAAGAGTAACTGTTGCCAGCTCATGCTGTGCTGTTGTAATTCTACTGCATCTATAATTTGCTTCTTATAAAACGCTGCGGCTTGAATTTTTGTTTTCCCCTCCTGAGTGGCTTGAATTGTATCTACACTCATTAAGATTTCATTATCATACATCAAATTGAGGTAATTTCCTGTATCGACAAATTTGATGGAATCTCCATCAAATAAATAGTTGTCAACCAAAGAGGCTATCTTGTTTTCGATTGATTTAGCGCGTTGCTTGGAGGTAAACGATCCGATATTCCCATAAACATTAAATAGTGTATCGTGCATTATAATCACCGGCGTTTTTTCCAAGACAATATAAGCAGGCTGTGCTGTTTCTACCTTTTCTGGAGTTTTAGGTTTTTTGTCTTTTGCCCAGGTGATGCATCCCATAAACAACACAGTCAATAGAATGAAAAAGCGAAAATTCAATGAATAATACTTCATACGTAAGGATTCTAAATATCATAACAAATTTACTTTAAAAATCTGAATATAAAATCTTATTTTCAATAGGAGATGCAAATCCTTGTCTCTTGAATAACAGCTTGAACAACCCCAAGTTATTCTTTTTTATATCTCGAAACGCTTCGCAAAGTGTTCTTTCGTCTTTTGCCTTTTATTTGTTTTCAAAACCCCTATTAATAGGGAGACTGATACCTGTTTAAATCCAGTACATTCGTTTATCTAACTTTAAACAGCGTGTAACATGCGTTTCTCCCTTTTACTACTCGCTATTTTTTCCTTTATGGGATGCTATTCGTCTAAAGAACGCCTTCAACAACCTAGAGTCAAGCAAGAACTTTATCCCTATTTAAAAAAGAACGGCAATTACATGTATGTAGATACCGATTTTACTCCCGTCCTCCCTACGGAATACAGGCATGCGGATTTATTTACTTCAACAGGATATGCAGTAGTTCAAAACGAACAAGAGGAATATGCAGTCATCAATCAATCAGGAGAAACGGTGGTCTCCTTTTCTGAGCGCTATCTATCTTTACAGGTACTAACGGATCAACTAACTGTTGTCATGCGTCGAGAAACCTATACTAAAACCTCGCGTTTTTGGGAATGGGAATGGACTATTTTTTCGGGTTTAAATACAACCGTATCGCGTCAAAAATTTGACGTTTTCATCCTTGAAACCGATCAAGTGTTGTATTCGAAAAAACTCAGTGCTAAGGCCTCTCTTCCTTCCCATATACAACTACTGGATGATCAGCACTTTGTGTTCAACGAAACGCTGTATATCCGCAAGGGAAAGCGTTTAGTAAAACAAGCGGGTCACATTATTGATACGTTTAACAATCAGCGCGTTTTACAACAAAACGGAGAAAAATACGCCCTGCTAAACGCGAATGAAAAGCGACCTGAACGACAAAATCTAGAGGCAACAGACCAATTATCTTTTCTTGTTGAGGGTGAAAAAATGGTGCTAAATGGAGTAAATCAACGCCGTTATTATTCAACCGTACCTCACTTCTTGTACGATTCCGACAATCAGACATACTGGATAGAACCTCAATTTGACAAAGCTTTTCCAAAAGCGATCACCCTACAAGCACCAGAACAATTGGACTACCTTCAAAAGGTAAGCTATGTCAACTCGATTCCCGATTATTCCTACTTCATCTTGGGTGTCTTCTATTATGACGCATGGGTATATGATTGGAAATATGTATCCGAAACTGGGCAACTTTTAGATTCAATTGATGCTCCTGATTTCTTTGTTCTCGATGTTGTTTCAAGAGTACATCGTCCCTATACATCTGAACTAATTACTGCGGATCAATTGCCTGAAAACACAACGATACAAAAAATAACCAAAAACAGTTCCCTCAACCATGTCTTTAAAATAACAATAAAAGACAAAGCAGGTGTTGAACGCGTGGGCTTGTGGAATACGCAAACAAAAAATTGGGATTTAGCACCAATATACCAAGACTTGTATTGGTTGGATGTAGACTTGGGATTATTAGCCGTAGCACAAGAAGAATATCGCTATCAGCTGTATGACTATGAAACCAAACAAACGATCACATCTTCCATTTACAAATCAATCTATACTTCAGGTTGGGGTACAGTAGAAGATGCAATGGGGAAACAACATCAGTTTTACATTGACTTTAAAACACGAAAAGAATATCGCGAACCGAAATAACCATTGCTTAAAACGAAACACAGTTGACGTATTGCTCAACGATCCCCAATAAAAAAGAGGTTAAACGGAACTGTTTAACCTCTTTTTTCACTAACTAATTACAAATGAATAACAACAAATAAATTATTTATATGCGTTGATTTTTACAATATTACCAACGGTTCCATCTCCTAAATCTTGAATTTCCAACCCTTTTGTAAAGGTTGCTGTTGTTCTATCTAATAGATACACATGCGATTTTGCTGCTGCAGTAATCGGTACAAATACGTCATTTCCTTCTACGTAAGGTGTCCCAATTTCGGCGATTAATCCTGGTTCAGCAACTCCTTCAATCCACTTAAACTCTCCTGTTTTTGCATTGAATAGTGCTAATTTGTTTGCTGGTGCCATATTCCAAGATTGATCTGTGTTTGCAAACATGTTTAAGATAAACTGATCTTTACCTACTGCATATACTTTATACACTTTGTGACCTCCAGATTTTGCTTCTAAGTTGAAGTAGTATGAACTGTCAAATTTTAATGTATTCTTATCGAATTTCAATACAGCTGAAGGCTTCGTAGAGAAAGCGCCTTTTTCTTGGCTAATCATAGCGGATGGTGAGAATACATAAATATCTCCACTAGCCCCTTTTCCAATTGTAGATACGCGACTAGATCTGTAACGAGCGACAGCAAAACTCATGCGGTCATCTTTGATTACATTTTCTAATACCACTCTATTTTCAGGTTCTTTTGACATATCTAATTTGAAGATTGCCAACCATACGCGGTCTCTAAACGCAGAAGTATTGTCTTGGTCGCTATTTTCCGTAATTTTAAACGGTTCAATCGCCATAACAAAACGGTCGTTTCCAATATCTTCTAATCCTGCAAAGTTCGCATACTCGCCTTCTTCAGCAATGTTTTCGACATTGACAAATGACGTAAACTCAATAGCTCCTGTTACTCCATTAATGAAGTTAAACGCTTGTCCTTTTTTGCCGTTTTCCAATTCAATTCCCCCTGTTGTAGAGATCATGAATCGCCCGAAAGCAGTGATAAACTCTTCTCTATTAGGTAAATCTACTAAGGTATTTTCCTGTAAACGCAAGTCTTTGTTTAACATCCAGCTTTGCATTCCAGAAGGATCTCCTTTTCTGTATTCAAAAACGTAAGCACGTAGGTCTTTAAACGTATAGATATTTTTACCCAAGGCTGTTTTACCATTTCCTTTAACGCTAATCGCACCTTCTTTTAAGTTATCCACTTCAAGAAGTAGATTGGTTTTGGAAGCACTAGCACCTAGGATATATTTTGTTCCCAGTAAATCTTCTGGATTTCTTGAACCATCGTCAATTACTTCTTCTTCTCCTCCTTCTCCGCCTTTACTTGAATTATCATCACTTGAACAACTTGTCAAAGAGAATGTACTAACTAAAAAAGCTAATACCATGGTAGATAGAACTCTTTTTTTCATTTTAATTTGATATTAATAGATTATAATTTAGATTATTTTTAGTAGCTATAGCGGATTTTAAACATCACACTTCTTCCTGGTTTTTGGAAGCTGTAATTATCATACGCTAGTTTGTCGAATAGATTATTAACTTCTACTGTAAGATGTAAGGCGTTTTTAAATAAACTATAGGAAGCACTTACATCGTGTACCACTTGAGAAGGAATCCAGATCGGTTCTTCACCTATACTCTGGAAATCATAACTGTAATGATCAATATATCTCAAGTTATAGCCTACATTTAGGTTATTCCCCTTTTGACCTAAATCTTTAAACAACAAGCCCGCATCAAGAGACCCAAAGAAATAGGGTTCATTGGGAATGCGCTCTTCATAATAGGAGTTTAACTCTGTATCACTTCCAATAGCATACTTTTGTTTACTGCGGATACTTTGTGTAGTTAAACTTCCTCCTAATTGCAAGAAATCATTGTACACATAACGAGCTTCCACATTGAGGCCAATGCTTTCTACTCCACCGATATTCACACTAGACGCTCTTGATCCTGATCCATAGGGATTGCTTCGGATATAGTCTTCTGTTTTGCGATATACAAATCCTGCATCTGCAAATACTGCGTGTACTTTATCTAGAACAGTTGAATAGCTCAAGTTGAAATTGTAGTTATTCCCTGCTTCGGGTTTTAAGCCTGTATTTCCCCAAACCATATCCCCATCACCAAACAATTCGCTGTCTGTTGGCAGGCGGTACGTTTTCTCAAAAGAGGATTTTACCTGAAAATCCTTCCATAGATAGGTCGCTGCTATTCCATATCCACTTTTATCTACACTGGTACTTTCACTTAGATAGGTGTGTTTAATGGAATAGTGTTTTCCAAAGATGGATACATTCAAGTTATCTAGGATATTATATCGATAAGATAAAGCCGTGATATTTTTTAAACTTCTACGCGTCGTTTCACTTTTCTTTTCGCTTTCCGTTTCTTTAACTGCTAGGGGGTCTTCTGTTTTTCTATTGAAGTAGTAAATCACGTTATTTAAACTAAACGCGTGTTTGTCGTTTACTTTATAACTGATATTGGCTGTAGTTGAACCGTTGTGGTCAAAGAATTTCACTAGAGAAGGACCTCCACCAGATTCTCCTTTTTTCATGGTTTTAATACGCTCACCTGCCCAGTTATACTTGTATCTTGAGGTATCGATATTTTGGTTGTATCCGGCGTTATAGGTAGAGGTAAGTGTTACATCTAATCCTTCAGTAAACAAGTTGCGTTTGCTGTATTCTAAGGAAGGCATAATGGTTACGGAGCGACGCTTTTTCTGTCCAAACACCTTTTCCATAATCGTTCCAGTTTGCACGCCTTTTTTACCTTCTCCATAGGTAAATCCTAGGAGTAATCGGTCGGCATACGACTTATCTATCACCCCTACTTTAGCCACTACGGTAGCGGTTTGAAAGCGATCGTTGAATCGTTTTACCCATTGTTTTTCTTTAGAGTAAACCCCCGTTTTTAAATTGGCAACAGGAACGTATACTTTGTAGTTGTTATCCGAATAATTTTGGAAAGCATTCACTTGAAAGGTCATACCATTATCAAAAACCTTACTTACATTAAGGTGACTTTTATAGGTATTGAAAGAACCGGTAGCAAAGGAAGCATCAATTTTAGTTTCCTTGGCTTTATTCGTGATAATATTAACGGCACCACCTAAAGCATCAGAGCCAAATTCAACAGGAACTACTCCTTTATATACTTCGATGCGATCAACCATGGTGATGGGTAGGTTGTTAATCTTAAACTCACTTCCAAATCCCTCCATCGGAACGCCATCCATAAAGAATCGAATATGACGACCACTAAATCCGTTCATGGAAAACGTATAATCTGATCCTTCTGCTCCATCTCTTCTCACTTTTACACCCGAAACACGGTCTAGCGCACCTGAAACATCCAAAGAGGTGTTGTATAAGGGTTTCGCATCAATTGCAATTACATTATACGCAGACTCTCTCACTTTTTCAATAGGGCTCTTCACCTGTAAGATCACATCATCTAAAATGGCGTCTTTCGCTTTTAGGACAATGTGTTTCTTTACCTGTTCCCCATCTTCAACAGTAACGCGAAGCTCTACTGATTCATAACTAATATGTTGAACCACTAATTTGTAAGTACCTCCAGCGCCTACTTTTAGCTTAAAAGCTCCTTGCTCATTAGTTAAATCACTCTTTTTTGTTTCCACCAAGGCAACTGTTGCAAAATCGATGGGATTTCCCTTCTCATCTTGTACAACTCCCCCAATACTTGTGGGTTTGTGTTGTGCATGAGCAGCAAATAATTGGCCTAGGATACACGTGGTTAGTAATAGAAATTTCCTCATGGACGAATAAATTGTAGTAATTGGTAAATATGCTTTTATTTAGACTTAATATAAACAGCATGCAAATATATAGACTTTTTTAACATATCTAAAAATTATTTAGACTAATTTCAAATTACATTTGATTCGTGAATGAGATATTTGAATTATGTACTCAAAATGAGAACTATTTCTGAAAGGGATGTTCTTTAAAATAATGGATATCGCAATAAAAACAAAAAAGAGAGAATTAATATTTAATTCTCTCTTCTTCTTGAAATTCTTTCGTTACGCAGTGTTGGACCTGATTTTTTAGAATTATTTCGCTCTCTGTCGAACTTCTTTTTCGGTCTTCTATCCTCTTGGCGGTTGTGTTCCACCGATGTTGTGCTTTTTTCTGGTTGTCTTGCATCCTGAGTAAGGCTTGCTTCTTCTGTTTTAATCGAAGGGGCGATCAATTGATTCAATTCAGCCAATTCAGCTGCTGTAATTTCGCGGTATTGTCCTACGGGTACATCTAGGCTGATATTGATAATTCGAATGCGTTTTAGCGCTACTACATCATAATCAAAATACTCACACATGCGTCGAATTTGTCGATTTAGCCCTTGTGTCAAGAATATTCGAAAGACAAAACGACTAATTCGCTCCACACGACATTCTTTGGTCATGGTATCTAAAATAGGCACCCCTTGCCCCATGCGTTGGATGAAACGATCGGTAATTGGCTTGTTTACGGTAACAATATATTCTTTTTCGTGATTGTTCTTTTGGCGCAATATCTTATTGACAATATCGCCATCATTAGTCATGATAATTAATCCTTCACTATCCTTATCCAAACGTCCTACTGGAAAAATGCGTTTAGGGTAATTGATATAGTCTACAATATTATCTCTTACTTTTTTATTGGTGGTACATTCAATGCCCACGGGTTTATTAAAAGCTAAATAGACAAAATCTTCATTAGTTTGTCGGATCAGTTTTCCATTCACACGGATTTCATCTGCATCAGTTACCTTTAATCCTAGTTCAGGTAGCTTTCCATTTACTGTAATGCGTCCTTCTTCGATTAATCGATCGGCTTCTCTTCTCGAGCAGAACCCCACTTCTGATAAATATTTATTTAAACGCGTTTCTTGATTTTCCATAGCGCAAAAGTAAATAATAAATTTCGTTACTTATACAAAGAAATACGTTCTAGCTTAAAAACGTACGAATTGTTTCAAAAACCAAGGGATCTTGGAGGCTATGCCCCAAATCAATTGTCGTGACTACTGGATTGTTCTTTGCTTGAAGTGCCTGATGAAACCCTATAGCTTCTTGAAAAGAGACTTGTGCATCGTGAATATCATGAATACACAGGATGGGAATAGGCATGGTTGTTGTCGCTTGTGTACTACAATAATTCGCTAAGGGCTGTCCGAGGAGCGTTTCAATATAGTGGCGATACGCTTGACGCAATCGACGGTTATAGCCTAACAAGAGAAAGTACTGGGCTAAAATTTCCTCAAAGCGATCAAACGATCCTAAAATAACGGCCTTTTGAACCGAAGGATAGGATGTAACACTCAACTGTTGAAAGGCGGTAAAAGCACCTAAAGAATGTGCGACAACACCTTGCGGTTGAAAGTGTTGAATGACGAGATCAATTACTTCTTGATAATTCTTTACGCTCAAGTTTTTTCCCTTACTCTGTCCTAAACTCGGCGCATCAAAAGCGATCAGGCGAAAGGCATCTCCTAAATAGGTGTGCAGGGCTTCCCAACGGGCACTATTGCTTTCCCAACCGTGGATCAATAAAATCAAGGGTTTATCAATCGCTTGTGTATGCCATTGATAGGTATAAACCTGTTCCCCTTGATAGACCAAGGTTTCCACTTTTGCTTGCTGCAAGAATTCGGGTAAATGCGCAGGCTGAAGCTTTCCCTTACGCGGGGTAGAAAAAAGTTTATGCACCCAGTAAACGGCTTTATTTACTGAAATAAGGCTAAGAACATTCACTAAAGTGCCAACTACTTTTTCCATACAAAAAAAAGCCTCTTAAAAAGAGGCTTTATATTATTTTAAACCAGCGATAATCGCGTCGATTTTTTCTTTTTCTTCTTCAGCTAAAGCGCTATCTACAAGAATACGTCCACTGTGCTCATCGGTAATGATTTTTTTACGCGCAGCAATTTCTACTTGCGTTTGTGGTGGAATGGTAAAATACGATCCTACAGAAGCTCCTCTTTCAATTGACACTACTGCTAATCCATTTTTAACTCCTCCTCTGATTCTCAAATACGCATTTAATAAACGCTCTTCAATATCTTGTTTGAACTCTTCTGATTTAGCTAACAACGTTTGCTCTTCGCGTTCTGTTTCTGACATAATGTTTTTCAACTCTGCTTCAATGTGAGTTAAGTGCTCATTACGTGCATTCAAACGCTCTTCTGTTTGTGCAATGTTGCTTTTTTTATTCTCGATACTCACTTTCATCTCACGAATGTGTTTTTCAGCAAGTTCGATTTCTAACTTTTGAAATTCAATTTCTTTTTCTAAAGAGTTGAATTCTCTGTTATTTTTTACTTCGTTTTGTTGCTCAGTATACTTTTTAATAGCTTCTTTAAACTCTTCAATGGCATTTTTTTTCTCTTTAATACCACTTTCGATGCCATTTAAATCTACATGAAGTTTCTCTAAGCGTTTGTTAAGTCCAGCAACTTCGTCTTTTAAGTCTTCAACTTCAAGAGGTAGCTCTCCTCTCATATTTCTGATTTCATCGATTCTTGAGTCAATCAATTGTAAGTCGTAAAGCGCTCTTAATTTCTCTTCAACCGTTAATTCTTTTTTCTTTGTCATCGTTATAAGTAGTTAACTGGATTCGTATTTACTGTTGATAAAATAACTGCAAAATTAGGCATTTTTTTTGAAAGAAACTCAACTATATAATTTTTTGTATATCTTTCACTTTCAAAATGACCAATATCAGCCAAAACAAGCTGGTTTTCAGCCTCATAAAATTGATGGTATTTTAGATCGGCCGTAATAAAAGCATCTGCTTTTTGCTGTAAGGCTGCTTTAATAGCAAAACTTCCTGAACCGCCAAGCACAGCAACTTTTTGAATGGGTTTACCCAAAAGTGCGCTATGGCGAATACCGCCCGTCCCTGTTTTGTCTTTTACCAGCTCCAAAAAAGCGCGTTCTTCCATGGGTTGCTTCAATTCGCCTATCATACCCATTCCTACATTTTGCAACTTATTCTCTAGGTTATACAGCTCATAAGCCACTTCTTCATACGGATGCGCTTGGAATAGATTACGCAAAATTTTACCCTGCAAATGTTTTTCAAACGTGACCTCCACTTTATTTTCAGCAACAACTTCTTCTATTCCTGCCTTTCCAAGTACGGGATTGCTCTTCTCATTTCCCTTAAAACTACCTGTTCCTTCGGATACAAAACTACAGTGTTCGTAATTGCCAATCGCTCCAGCGCCTGCAGCAAATAAAGCTTGTCGTACCTTTTCGGTCTCTTGCATGGGAACATAAGTTACCAATTTTTGAATATAGTTCGCTTTAGGCAGTAATATTTTGGTATTCGTCAAGCCAAGCGTATTGCAAAAAATTTTGTTGACGCCTTCCTGATGATTGTCTAAAGCGGTGTGAATCGCATAAATGGCAATATCGTTTTTGATTGCTTTAATCACTGCTCTTTCAACATAATTTTTTCCCGTAATCTTTTTCAAACCCGAAAAGAGAATGGGATGAAAACACACAATAAGGTTGCATTGTTTTTCAATTGCCTCTTCAACAACGGTTTCCAATGCATCGTGGCAAACTAAAATTCCATTGACTTCCTGCTCATAACTGCCCACAAGCAAGCCTACATTGTCAAAATCCTCAGCATAACTCAAAGGAGCAAGCTCTTCCAAAATGGGAATAATATTTTTTACTTTCATATTCAATTACAAGCTATCAATCATTATTTCTCAAAGATACAAAAACCAATTTATTCCTTTCTTCTTTCTTTACTCAGTCTCCAATTATATGACCATGCTACAGCAGTCTTCCCAACTACACTTCTTACTATTTCTTTCTAAAAGCTAAAAAAAGTAATACTTTCGTAGGATGAAATTACTCCGTCTTTTACTTTTTCCTTTTGCCATTTTATATGGTTGTATTACAGGAATCCGCAACTGGTTCTATGCGATAGGTCTATTCAAGCGCACTGCTTTTGCTATTCCATCGATTGTGGTGGGCAACCTCAGCGTGGGTGGAACAGGAAAAACCCCCATGGTAGAATATATTATTCGCCTGTTGAAAGACCGCTATCAAACCGCAACATTAAGCAGAGGATACAAGAGAAAAAGCGAAGGGTTCTTCTTAGCTGATGCTCAGACAACCATGGAACAAATTGGCGATGAGCCCTTTCAGTATCACACCAAATTTGACAACATCGCCGTAGCTGTGGATGCCAAACGCGTGAATGGAGTTCGCCGTATTTTGGAAGAAAAACCACAAACAGAGGTTATCGTTTTGGATGATGCTTTTCAGCATCTCGCTTTTCAAGGGGGACTATACGTTTTACTTACCACCTATGATGATCCTTATTTTAACGATTTTATATTGCCTACAGGTAATTTAAGAGAATCGAGAAAAGGAGCAAAACGCGCAGATATTATCGTGATTACCAAATGTCCGAAAGACCTCAGCCCTGCCCAACAAAAAAACATAACACAACAATTACATCTAAAGCAAAGACAATTGTCTTTTTTTACGTATATTGATTTTAGTAAAATTGCATATTCAAAGTCTGATTCAGTGGAGGTTACTCAATTAATTCAGGAGGATTTTATTATGGTCGCAGGCATCGCAAAACCCCAATCGTTTTTCGATCACCTCAAAAAAGAAGACACAACGTGTTTGACTTTTCCTGACCATCATCATTTTTCACCTGCTGATATTGAGTTAATTTTGAAGACAGCAGCAGGAAGATCGATCATCACAACGGAAAAAGATTATGTTCGTCTCAATGGACTTCTTCCTGAACGTCAATTATTTTATTTACCTATTCAAACCGCTTTTTTAAACCATAGCGAAGCGTTTGACACTAAAATTTTAAACTATGTGGGAGAAAGTACAAGAAACCGTTCGATTCATCATTGAAAAAACGAATTTTAAACCAGAAATCGGTATCGTTTTAGGCTCAGGATTGGGTAACCTAACAGCAGATATCACTATTGAGCATGAGATTTCCTATGCCGATATTCCCAACTTTCCAGTATCTACGGTTCAAGGACATAAAGGAGCCCTGATCTTCGGAACAATTGGAGGTAAAAAAGTGGTAGCCATGCAAGGGCGTTTTCACTACTATGAGGGCTATGATATTAAAACTACGGTTTTTCCAATTCGCGTGATGAAGTACTTAGGTGTAGAAACACTTATTGTTTCCAATGCTTCTGGAGGAGTTAATCCATCCTTTAAAGTAGGTGATATCATGATTATTAAAGATCACATCAATGCCTTTCCTGATCATCCATTACGCGGGCATAATGACGAGCGTTTTGGTCCTCGTTTTGTCAATATGAATGAAGTGTACACCAAAAGCATTATTGAACAAGCCCAAGTCATTGCAAAAGCAAAAAACTACGATATTAAAGAAGGCGTATACTACGGTTTGCAAGGACCAACATTTGAAACCCTAGCGGAATACAAAATGGTACGCGCAGTAGGCGGTGATTGTGTAGGGATGTCAACCGTTCCAGAAGTAATCGTAGCCCGTCACATGGACATGAAGGTTTTCGGTATTTCAGTGATTTCTGATATGGGGAACGAAGATGGGATTGCTGATGTCAACCACGATGAAGTACTCAAAGCAGTACAAGCAGCAGAACCTATTGCTCGAGATTTAATCAATACCTTAGTTTCTACCTTAGCTTAAACTTATTTGATTCTATATAAAAAGTAAAGGCTGTTCCTTAATCAGGAACAGCCTTTACTTTTTATCTTGTAATTTCTTTATTTTTATTGATTTACTTCTTTTTTACGCTTCAATTGTTTCAAGGAAAGAAAAAAACTTGTTACCCCGAAAAACAAACCTGCACCATTAAAAAACCAGTAAAACACGGGCATATCTTGCATCAATAAAAGTCCTAGGGCTACAAAGGAAATCCCTAATAGGCCATAAAGTTGTGGTTTTTTACCCTCTGTAATCATTACCTTTTTCATTTTTCATCTGATTTAGTCCAAGCAAACTTATGTTAATAATAACAAAAAACAAAATTTATCACTACCATTTTTCCAGTTGACAGTACACGATTAAGAGTTAACTAATCAATAATCTGCATTTTCTTCATAATAAAGGTTGCATTCTTATTCTGACAAATACCGTCCCTTATTTTATAATCGAAATGTAAGTCGTCCTTTTTAATTTCGACTTCAAAACATTTATTCATTAAGATAGCAGGATACTCATTCGTGGTATTACACACTTCCAAATCATGGGTAGCGATCATACCATAGGTCTGTTCGCGGATTAATTTGAGAATCACCCCAATCGTTCCACTTTGTTTATCATCCGAATTCGTTCCCCTTAGAATCTCATCCAGCAACACAAAGCACGATTCACTCTGCACTTGTTCGATAATCATCTTCAAGCGTTTCACCTCCGCATAGAAGTAGGATTCACTGTCTTCTAACGAATCTGTTAGGCGCATGGATACCAATAAAGGCAATGGAAAAAATGTAGCTTTTGTTGCGCAAATCGGTGCTCCTATTCCCGCTAAGACCAAGTTTACTCCTATCGTACGCAAAAACGTACTTTTTCCAGACATATTGGATCCTGTTAGAATCACAAAACGCTGATCGGAAAAATCGATGTCATTGGTCACGCGTTTCTTTGCATTTAGCAAGGGATGCCCTAGATCTTGGAAGGACATTTGATTGGTGTCATTCAGCACAGGAAAGGTGTAACTTCTGTTGTTGTAGGAATAGTTTCCCAACGAATTAAAGGCTTCAACCTCCCCTACGATATCAATAACGGTTAGTACCAACCCTCCTTTTTCTTTCTTCCACGTTAAGAATTTGTGCAACACATGGACGTGGAATTGAAACAATCCATTAAATAAGATGGACACAAATAGATTGGCAACCGTTTCCAATTGTTCAAATAAACGCGATAATTTTTTGAGTTCGACACTGGCTTTAAACGAATCGCTTTTAATTTTGGTCAAGTACTCTTTCATGCGTGTTGTAGCAAATTCTTCCTTTTCTATTCGCTTGATAATCGCACTATAGCTTTCAATGGTTTCGTGTATTTTTTCAACTCCACCAATTTCTGCTTGGATCAACCTCACTTTTGCCATGGCCATAATGAGGTTTAACGAGAATACAGTAGAAGCTATATACCCCCATATGATATTGGACGAATCGACAAAAAATCCGATGGACGCTATGACAAATACCAAAGGCATAACATAGGCAAGTACTAAAGAAAGCTTACTCAACGTATTTACCTTCGATTGACTCCAACTTTTCAATCGTTCATAGGCTTCTTTATTGAGGTTGGACAATTTACTATAGGCATAGATTTCTTGTCTCCACTCAACCTTTTGTGAGAGTTCTTTTATCACCTCTTGATTTTTGAGGATATCGTCTTTGTTGCTTCGGCTTTTTAAAAGCGTTGCCAAATGTTCTTTTCCTTTATAAGAAGCGGTTCGATTGAGGTATTGGTAAATGGATTTTGGTCCAAAAATATCCAAATCAAAGGCATAGGGATGATCAGGCGTATGAAATTCATTGCCTTCTTCAAAAGGCCAATGATCTTTTTTGACAAAGTCATCTTCTTCTTGATTGATTTGCATCAGCGCTTCAGCATAGCGCATCTTCCAAGAGTAAGAGGCGTGAATACGCAAGAAAATGAGAAATACGAGCACTAAACCTCCTGTTACGTATAAATACTGATAATCTGCACGAGATACAGACAAATAGAAACAGTAGACAATCGCCAGAAAAGCGACTAAACGCAAGGCACCTACTATTTTGTATTTTTTTCTAATCTCATTGTATTTATGTTGAAAAAGGGAATGTCTCTTGGCGTATATCTCCATTCTTTTAAGATTTTAGTTTTAAAAAGGTTTTTTGTATTGGTGTTAACAAATATACATAATTAAGTAAGGGAGCTCCGTATAGATGACAAAAGAATCAAGCCGAATTTCATTAAAAAAAAGAGGGAACCTAAAAAGTTCCCTCTTTCTCTTCAATCGACCTATGAACGATCTATCTTTGGTATTTCAACCTAATACCTGCATTGTACATCTAGTATGAGTCTATCGTAAGTCTATTAGAAACCGTTATTTTAATAGACTTAATAGACTCATTATGGACTCATTATGGACGTACCACAAAGAAAACATGTCTCGTTCTGATGTAGCTGTACAGCCCTTGTTTATAATCCTGTTATCTACTATACAGTTTGCTACTTTTCTCTTGCATTTTTTCTTGTAACACTTCTTTTTTAATCCCATATATTACTTGTTGAAAGCGCGTATTTCCCACCGCCTGTAAAGAACAAACTCACCGCCATTAATGCATATAGCAACAACAACTCTACTGCCCATCCGCCATTTTCGTTGAGGCTAAAAATAAGACTACTTTGTACGAGAAGCACCGCTGTTATGCAATTGACTGCAAATACAGCTGCAGCCAAACGCGTTCTCCAACCGAGTAATAGCAGCAGGGGAGCAATGACTTCACCTACGTATACGCCATACCCGAAAAAAGCAGGCAATCCTTTCTCAACAAGCACATGTTGGATAAATCCAATACCGTGTACTACTTTTCCAATGCCATAAAACAACATGGGAAATCCGATGGCAATTCGACTAAGTAAAAGTCCTGTGTTTAATTTTGTATTCATTTAGTTCTATTTTTATACGTTTATTTTTACAAAGAGTCCGTAATTTTCTAGGTGATCCCAGCTCATGGCGAATTGTTCAAAATTAGCAGCGAATCCAAGTGCTAATTTTTCTCGTTTCACCCCTATTCTTATATGTTGAAATCCACGGGTATATTCGTGTCGATTGACATTACCTACAGCCGAAAGGCGAAAGAATCCCTCCCAGGCTTGGTTTAATTTTGGCGTATATTCCAACAACAGCGATTGTTCTAAGGAGAATCCTTTTTGATGGGTGGTTCCTACTCCATAGACCCCAATAAAATTTTTTCGCTTTAGTTGATATTGGAGGTAAACACTGGCAAATTTGCCAGGATTTTTTACGCCAACCCCCACATTTACTACAACGTTTTTAGGCAATTGATAGGCAAGGGTATTTCGGATGAAAAAGATATTATGCGTATCTTCTTCATATTCAGCATCAAATAAAACAAGGTTTTGAAGGGTAAGTTTATCTGATAGTTTATGGCTGACGGTATGGGTATAGCCATAAGATCGATGCCCTAGCATCATATCAGGCGTATAGGTTGTGGATTGTCCAAAAACAGAAAGAGTTAGCAATCCAAATAAGAGTATAAAAAAACGAGCCAATACCATGTGTCTATGATTATTTATTTTCATAGGACAAATGTATTCGCTCGCTAAAACACAGTTCTTAAGATATCTTAAGAAAGACTATCGAGGTGTTTTTTCTTGAGATAGCTCAAAAACTCTGGCGTTACCCCCAAATAAGAGGCAATCATATATTGAGGTACGCGTTGTTCAATATTGCGGTATTCTTTGATAAAACGCTGATAACGACTATATACCTCCGTACTCATATTTTCAAGGGTTCGCTCTTGTAAGGCGATATAAGCATTTTGTATTTTTAAACGAAAAAAAGTAGATATAGCGGGAATTTCAACATACAATTGCTCCAGGTTTTCTCTGCTAATTTGTACAATCACGGCTGGTTCAATGGCTTGAATAAAAAGCTTGGATGCTGTTTGTGTCAAAAAGCTATACAAATCATTAATCCACCATTCTTCAATACCTAGTTGCAACGTATGTTCCTGCGAATTTTCGTCTAAGTAATAACAACGCGCACTTCCTTTCGCTATAAATCGCATGTGTTGAGACAATTGCCCCGGTTGAAGTAAGTGCTCTTTTCGCTTGAGCACTACAATCTCCACTACTTCACTGATGCGCTGTACTTCGCTATCGGTCAATACTATGGTTTGCTTTAGATGCGCCAATAGTACTTCAACATAATCTTCTGTCATCCTTCTTTTTATTGTATTACCATCTCCACACTTGGGGTTCTTGTTTCCATACTAAAAGTCGGAATTCCTCATATAAATCACTAGTTCCAATGGTGTGCGTATCGCGTATTCCTTTGCCTAGCACTAATTTGTGTAAAACACCAGAATACGTTCCTACCCACAAGGTTGTTTCATCTTCAGAAACAGCGATTCCGCTAATTGTACCTCCTAAAAAGTGTTGCCACACTTCTTCTCCTGCTGGATTGATGGCGCGAATATAACCATAAGCATCACCTAAAACATAGTAATTTTGTAGAGCTACTCCTTGATACACACGCATATTCTCATCCATATAAACGAAATCTTCACTTTCTTCATAGGCTTCTACGTTCATTCCGTCCAACTTCGTGGCATCTACCCCAATGGTTACTCCATTGTAGAAGTGACAAGAATTGGTGATTAACTGTTTGTCATCTTTAGAAAACAGGCAAAAATGCGGATAAGACGATTGAGGGCCGACTACACCTACTTCCTCTCCATGGGCAGTCAAAATGCGGTGATCTCTTCCTTGATCCCCTACTACGATATAGGTATTATCGTGTGATAGGGTTGCATTTTCCATATCAATCGACAGTTCATATCCTTCTTCTTCCGCTTCTTTTAACTCCTCTTCTGTGTAGAGGGGATGAATAAGCTTTTGCTCCTGTTCCTGTAGCACATATATCCCTTCCATCGAAACGAATAAAACGCGTTTTCCATCGTTAAATGGGATCAGTTTTGAAATACCTAGTTGATCGAGGTCACCCAATGGAAATTCCGCTAGTACAGGTCCATTCCATCCTTGATATGTTACTATTTTATCCGCATAGGCAATAGCCACTACGTTATTTTTCATGGATTTTCCCAATCCTTTCATTTGCTCGTCTAGTAGGCTAACTGTAGTACCCGATACCAAGTATGCAGTTCTGCGTTCAAAAGAAGTTCCCGCTAAAAAAGCAACTGTATTGGCATCAATCGCTACGATATCTCCAATGTATTGTGATTTGGTTTCCAAAAATGGAATTAGAGGCGTATAAGCTGGTGGAAAGTCCGCTCTAAAAGCAGCTATTGTATCATCTAGATTGGCTTGTTTTAAGGCTTCAAAGACAACTGTTCCCAAATGCTCTCTTTTATCTTCAGCTTCTTCGCCTTCCCATTTATCCCATCCGTGCTCATTGCCAAAAGCAACCATCTCATTAATCGCTTTTGCGTATTGTTCCCCTTTTAAAAACCACTCTCTTTGTGGAGTCATTGTTTTTTTTACTTCTTGTTTCATCTTTCCTTTTTTACATCCTAAAGGTAGTTCTATTTCTCCTCTTTGCTTATCCCTAGAATTGTGGATATTCCATAAAAAAACGAGAGTTCTCTTGTACAAAAATCTCTCGTTTAGTCGTTATACTTGTTCGCCTTTCATCATTTTAGACCAATAGAGATAAGGCAACAGGTGTTTCTTTAGCATCCACAAACGCCAATGTTCTTTATGACTGGAAAAGACCAATATTTGCTTCAATTTAGGGTCGGGGATAAATTCATTTTTATAATTGAATTCTGCCAAGACCATTTTACCATAGCCCGTAACGAGCGGACAAGAGGAATAACCCGTATAGCTTTTATTGGTAGCCTCTTGCTTTTGAATTAAACGCATTAGATTATCAACTACTACGGGCACTTGCTTGCGGATAGCGGCACCAGTCTTCGCTGTAGGCAATCCAGCGACATCTCCCAATCCAAAGATCGCAGTATATTTATTGTGCTGTAGGCTATTGTGATCCACATCCAACCATCCCATAGCATTAACTAAGTTAGAATTCTTTACAAAAGCAGGTGCTGTTTGAGGTGGTGCTAAATGTAGAAAATCAAAAGGCATGGCCACAACATCTGCTGCTAATACTCGTTGTTGTTGATCATCTGAGGTTACAAAACAGTGGTTATCTTGGGCGTTGGTCGGCTTAAAATAGGCTATTTTCGCTTCTGCATCAATGCGAATAGGATTGTGAAAAGGCTTAAAATCAATTCCATATCGCTCAACAACTTCTAATAGTGTATCGGCTATTACTTTAACACCAAAAATTACACTCCCAGGCATGGGAAAATAGACCTTTGTTTTTTTATCTATTCCTTTCTTTCGAAAGTAATCACAAGCGAGATACATAATTTTTTGAGGAGCTCCCCCACATTTGATTGGTGTACTGGGTTGCGTAAATATAGCGGTTCCCCCTTGAAAGGCTTGCAGTTGTTTCCAGGTGTATTCTGGATCAATGTAGTTGCTGCAAACGACTCCTTTTTCAACAGCTTCTGCTAATCCTTCAATCAGGGAATAATCATTGACTAATCCTGGGCAAACTACCAAATAATCATAGGTTAACACCCCTTGTTTATTCGTTTGAATGGCCTGATTATCCGCATCAAAACCTACTACTTCATCTTGGATCCAGGTAACGCCTTTGGGAATTAGGGATGCCATGGGTCGAATGGTTTTTTGTTTGTCATACGCTCCCGCACCAACTAAAGTCCAAGCAGGTTGGTAATAATGTTCCGCTGCAGGATCAACAAGGGCAATTTCTAAATTTGAATCGCGCTTTTTTAACTGGGCCGCCGTCATAATACCCGCGGTTCCAGCTCCTATAATAAGGATTTGATAATGCTTTTTCATGTTGTGAGTTTTTGGTTTGATACTCCAAAATAGGCATTAATATTGTAACATTGTGTAACAAATGTTACAGGGTTAGCCAACAGTTGACAGTTCAGTTAACCGTATACCGTCAATCGTAGATTCGCGCTTTGCGCTTTGTTCTTTGCTGTTCGCACTTTGCACTTTGCACTTTGTGATATTCATTCTTATTTATATGATTTTCCCTACACTTCGTTAAATTTATTTTAAACAACAAAAAGTCAATTATTTAAAACATAATTGATTTATTTTTAATAATCATTTAAAATATCCAAACCATGCATAGAAGAGAGATTTTAAAACCCATCCTGGCTGTCGACATGGATGAAGTTCTTGCAGATTCCATTACTTTAGTATTAGAGCTATATAATAAGGCATACTCAGCAAATCTAAGTAAACAAGATCTTTTTGGAAAAACTATTTATGACTGCTTGCCTTCTTCTCACATCTCCTTTATCAAGGAACAACAAAATAGGGTGAATTTTTATCGAGAAGTAGCTGTTATTCAAGGGGCACAAGAAGGCATTGCGATTCTTTCAGAGAAATACGATATCTATGTTGTTTCGGCGGCTTTAGAATTTCCTCATTCGCTGGCTTCGCGTTGTGCCTTTATAGAGCAAAATTTCCCTGAACTAACTTGGAGAAAACTGATTTTTTGTGCGAATAAACCTTTAATTAAAGCAGATATCTTACTAGATGATATGACGGAAAATTTAGTTGGATTTGGCGCAAATGGTTTTGTATTTACAGCCTATCACAATGCAACGCTCAATTATCCCAATCGACTAAATTCTTGGGAAGAAGTTGTTGATCGATTTAGTTAAAACTTATTGTACCTCTTTCTTCTGATCCAAAATAAAAGATGACAAAAAAAGGGCGCCCAATTGGACACCCTTTGAATATTATTCTCCTCTTTTCGCACGTCTTGCACGCGCTAAAAGTGTATTTTTTAGTAGCATAGCGATGGTCATTGGACCAACTCCTCCTGGTACTGGGGTGATGAAGGCTGCTTTTTTGCTTACTTCCTCAAAGTCCACATCTCCAGCGATCACATAACCTCTTGGTGCATCAGCATCTGGAACGCGTGTAATTCCCACATCCACTACTGTTACGCCCTCTTTTACCATATCGGCTTTTAAGAAGTACGGTACGCCTAAAGCAGAGATAATGATATCCGCTTCTCTTGTAATAGCTGCGATATCTTTGGTACGGCTGTGTGTTAAAGTAACCGTTGCATCTCCGGGGTATCCTTTTCTACTTAACAAAATACTCATAGGACGACCTACAATATGAGAGCGGCCGATTACCACTACATTTTTACCTGCTGTTTCCACTTTGTAACGTTCTAATAGCTCCATAATACCATATGGAGTTGCGGGTAAGAACGTTTCCATTTCTAAAGCCATTTTACCAAAGTTCGTTGGGTGGAATCCATCAACGTCTTTGTCTGCATCAACAGCCATTAGAATTTTTTGTTCGTCAATGTGTTTGGGTAAAGGCAATTGAACAATATACCCATCAATTGCAGGGTCTTCGTTCAATGCTTTGATTTTTGCTAACAATTCTACTTCTGTTGTTTCTTCTGGTAAAGCCACCAAAGTAGATTCGAATCCAATTTGTTCACATGATTTTACCTTGCTTCCAACGTAAGTTAAACTTGCGCCATTGCTTCCCACAAGCACTGCTGCTAAGTGAGGTACTTTTTCTCCGCGAGCTTTCATTTGTTGAACTTCAGCTGCGATCTCGTTTTTGATATCTTCCGATACCTTTTTTCCGTCTAGTAGTTGCATTAAATCGTACTAATTAGTGTGTTGTTGTATGTAAAATAAAGAAGGTTTAAACTTCATTGTGAACCTTAAACCTTCTTTTTAATTTTTATTGCATGCCTTTCATTTGCCCCATCATTCGCATCAAATTCTTTCCTTTTGCCCCTTGCATCATCTTCATCATTTTACTCATTTGATCGAATTGTTTCAACAATTGATTTACCTGCTGAATATCTGTACCTGATCCTTTAGCAATACGTTGTTTTCGCTTTGCATCCAAGACCGATGGTGTTGCTCTTTCTTTTGGTGTCATGGAGTGGATAATCGCTTCGATGTGTTTGAACGCATCATCTTCGATTTCGACATCTTTCAATGCTTTTCCAACTCCTGGTAACATACCGACTAAGTCTTTCATGCTACCCATTTTTTTCACCTGTTGGATTTGCGTTAAGAAATCATCAAAACCAAACTCATTTTTCGCGATTTTCTTTTGGATTTTACGCGCTTCTTCCTCGTCGTATTGTGCTTGTGCACGTTCAACTAAGGAAATAACGTCTCCCATCCCCAAGATACGATCAGCCATACGTTCTGGATAGAATACGTCAATCGCATCCATTTTTTCTCCTGTTCCGATGAACTTGATCGGTTTGTTTACTACGGATTTAATAGAAATCGCAGCTCCACCGCGTGTATCCCCGTCTAATTTTGTAAGGATTACCCCGTCAAAATTCAAACGATCGTTAAATGCTTTCGCTGTATTTACGGCATCTTGTCCTGTCATGGAATCCACAACAAACAAAGTTTCATGTGGCGCAATTGCTTTGTGAATATTGGCAATCTCAGTCATCATCTCTTCATCAACGGCCAAACGACCAGCGGTATCGACGATTACAACGTTAAAACCATTTGATTTCGCATATTTAATTGCATTTTCAGCAATTTGAACCGGATTGTTGTTTCCTTCTTCTGAATATACCTCAACCCCCAATTGCTCTCCTACAACGTGCAACTGATTAATAGCCGCAGGACGATATACGTCACACGCTACCAATAACGGTTTCTTGTTCTTTTTTGTTTTTAGGAAGTTTGCCAATTTACCCGAAAAGGTTGTTTTACCTGATCCTTGTAAACCTGACATTAAGATAACTGAAGGAGTACCCGATAGATTAATTCCAGCAGCTTCCCCTCCCATCAATTGCGTCAATTCGTCTTTCACGATTTTGATCATCAATTGACCCGGTTGAAGCGTAGTCAATACATCTTGTCCTAAGGCTTTATCTTTTACTTTATTCGTAAAATCTTTGGCAATCTTAAAGTTAACGTCGGCATCTAAAAGGGCTCTACGCACTTCTTTTAAGGTATCTGCAACGTTTACCTCCGTAATTTTACCATGTCCCTTAAGAATATGAAAGGCTTTATCTAATTTATCGCTTAAATTATCAAACATATCGGTATTATTTAATACTTTGAAGCGCCAAAGATACTATATAACTCCTTAAGTCACAAAAAGCAAAAGCAGGAAAATAGTCTTTTTTAAAAATAATATCGCCTCTTCTGTCATTTTCTCCTCTTTTTAGGGAAGAAACAACAGGTATTGCTGCCTTGTTTTTCGCTCTCTTTAGCCTTTTCTTCCTTTTGGAAACTCAATTTCTGCGATTTTTTTCGTACCTTATTTGGATGAACTAGAATTATTCCGCTATGAAAAAAGTAATCTTCCTTCTCTTCATCTTATCGATGCAGGCGCCACAAGCGCAAACGATAGATCATCAAATTCAACAAATTAGACAAGCACATAACATTCCTCAGCTAACCTATGCGGTAATTACCCAAGACAGTATACTCAGCTTAGGAACATCAGGCACACACAAAAGTACAGATACGCAGAGCCATGCATCCTTGGTCGACTATTTTCACTTGGGATCCAACTCCAAAGCCATCACTGCTTTTATCGCGGCCACCCTCGTTCAAGAGGGGCTTATTAGCTGGAATACCACTTATTTCGATTTATATCCCGAAGCAAAGAAACAAGCCAACCCTGCGTATTACAAGGCTACCCTAGCTGATTTCCTATCGCATCGTGCAGGTGTTCATGCCTATACCAATGGTAGTGAACGATTAGCTCTACCCTCCTTTACAGGAACAAAACAACAACAGCGAACCGCTTTTTCTCAGTTTGTACTGACTCAAGATCCCATTGAAACAAAAGAACCGTACTTCTATTCCAACGCAGGATACTCCATTGCTGCCTCTATGCTAGAGAAAGTGACGAATAAATCATGGGAAACCTTGGTTCAAGAAGTTTTAGGAGACGAACTACACCTCAACTATGTCATAGGCTGGCCTAATCGAAATTTAGAAGATCAACCTTGGGGACATGCCTTATCCGAAGGAGAACTAACTCCTGTTCCACCAACATTTGAATACAACCTCAGCTTGATTGAGCCTGCTGGTGATTTAAGCATGACTGTCTTCAGCTACATCAAGTACATTCAACTTAATTTAGCAGGTCTTGCAGGGGCGAATAATGTACTTTCTGCCGCTTTGTATCGCGATTTATTTAGCACCAAATATCCTTATGCCCTGGGATGGGCAGTTACGAAAAAAGACAAGCACATACAATATGAACATGCAGGTTCTGATGGTACGTTCTTCTCTTACTGTTTGATTGACACAGCTACGCATAAAGCTTATATCCTACTAGCTAATAGCGGGACGCCTCAAGCGCAAGAAGGTGTAGCACAAACTTTAAAAGTCTTGCGCCAACACTTGTAGATTCTTCCCTTTTTAACGTTTTTATTATCTTGACAGGGCTACTTTAGCCCTGTCCTTATGCTAATTCAAACTCAACAAGCGTCTGTCTATTTCCTTTTGTATCAATCACATCCATACCAAAAAAATCAAATCCATTGCGTTTGAGATCTTCTGGCGAAATAATCTCCCCTGAGATCAATTCTATTTGTCCTTTTTCATTTAAAAATTCTTCCATTTCCTCGTCATAATCAATACCGTAGTACGCGTAAACAAGGATTTCAAACTCCGTTTCTCCACCTAAGTGTAACTGTTGAAGTTCTCCCTCCCGTTGTTTGAGTAATTCCTCTTCGTATTCATCACAAAATAGCGCATCATAACCGTGTTTGGCATAGTCAAAAAGTAAAATACGCTCCTTAGTCTGGCAATCTTCAGCATAAACGACAACGGGAAAATCATCCTGATCCAGCAATAGCTCAATATCTTCGTCATAAGTTCCACAATAGTAGAGCTTAAATTTTCTTCCTCCCGTAGTGGATTGTATTTGTCCACGCCATTCAATATCAATCATCTCTTGAAAATACGCTGGCTCGTCATAGGTTACAACATCACTGAGGTACGTAGGGGCTAGATAAGTTGATGGATTTTTCATCTTATTTTATTTTTTCAACAAGGTACCTCTTTTTTCGCTTTTTTTAGTTCTCCTTCAACTTTATATAACGATGCTTTAATACTCGCTTAATAGTAGACTCGTAAGGTAATAGTACTTTAGCTCCAAACAAATTTCAGTTCTATGCACACAGCAAAAGACAAATGGATTAACACCCATTACCACTTACATTGGGACGTTTTATATCAGTATGCCTTCACTATTTTACGCGATGAGACCTTGGCTTCTGATGTTGTACAAGAAGTTTTCATTAGCATTTGGAACAATTTTGATGGTTTGACCATTGACAATGCAAAGGCTTATTTAATTACCTCTGTCAAAAACAAAAGCTTGTACTATTTAAAAAATGTTCCATTTAATACGGTTCAGTTAGAATCGGTATACCACGTACTAACGGAACACGAATTACTAACATATGAAGAAGAGAATCTCTTTAAGGATCAATTGCTTCAGTTAATCTACAACAAGGCACAAGAAGTACTGCCCGTGCGTTGTTTAGAGATTTTTAATCTTCGTTTTTACAAGCACCACACCTATAAAGAAATTGCGTCTAAGTTAGCGATTTCTGAAAGTACCGTAGAAAATCAAATTTCCAAAGCATTGAAGACATTAAAGTCGAATTTGCCCTATACCTTAGATTTTTACTTTTTACTGCTGTATTTATTTCCAACGGGGGATTATTACCAAATCATCATGTAGTTTAAGAAAACGTTAGGCTTCTTTTTAGGCGTAGGGGCAGGCTTTGTTTTATTACTCTTTCTAGTATAATACCACGTATATGGAGAGTAAATTTAAAACCATGTTGACCCATTACCAACAAGGGGTAGCTTCGGAAACAGAAAAGCAGGTCATAGCGTCCTTTATAGCGAAGATGGGAGAAGACCAACTTCCTTTAGCCACCATACAGACCAACACAACATTAAAAAACAACATGCTTCGCGCCATCTTGGCGCACACCTCAAAAAAGAATAAAAAAAGAAGGAACACAACCAAAGCTCTTCTATTCAGTGTCTGTTTTTTATTTCTTGGTTTGGCCTCTGTTTATTACTACAACTATTATCCGACAATAGACACCTATACCGCCACGTATAGTTCTCGAACAATTACCTTAGCCGACCAATCGACGATCACTCTCTTACCAGGAGCCACACTATCTGTGTCTCAGGACTTCAACACCAAAAACCGAGACATTCAATTTAAAGGACACGCTTTTTTTGACATTGCACGAAATCCTCAACTCCCTTTTACGATTAGTGGCACTCAAGTTAAAACTTCGGTGCTTGGCACTTCGTTTTGGATAAAAGAAGAAGAAACACAGACGGTTATTGAGGTCGAAACAGGTCAAGTGAAAGTGGAAGACCCCTTGAATCAAATCTATGTTCTTCTTCAGCCTAAAGAAAAGGCGGAGTACAAAAATAAACAGCTACAAAAATACAATGCTGACCAAGAGCACATTTCCTCTTGGCGCTCTTCTTTACAGATGGTTAATGCTTCTTTTGCGCATTGGAAAGCCAGTATAGAACAGGAATTTGATATTATTATTTTATCCAAACATTCAAATATTCAACAGATTAAGATTACAGGAGATTATCGCAACAGCAGTTTAACAGACATTCTGGATAGCTTCTGCTTTATCAACAACTTAGTTTATCACAATCAAAACCATTTAATAACTATAAACGAAGCAAAAACACATGATTAACAACACAACATTGAACAAGCGAATTCGTTTGTATCTAACTTGTTGTATGCTCTTAGGCGCACAATACAACTTTGCCTTTAGTCAGCCTACTGCAGACCATGCCACTGGGATGACTATTGTTTTGGCAGCCAAAAAAACAAATGTAGGTGATGTTTTTAAGCACATAGAGGAACAGACAACCTATAAAGTTGTTTTTTCATCTGAGATGATCGACATCAATCAACCCGTTTCCTTTTCTAAAAGTACTTCTGTACTTACGGAAATCCTTGATGCTGTAGCTCAGTCAACTAGTACGAATTATCGCATCAACAACAACTTGATTTCTTTTGCTAGTCAACGCTCAACAACTGCCACACAGCCTACTCAACACATAAAAGGAAAGGTGACTGATGCAGCTGGTGAACCCTTACCCGGTGCGGTTATTCAAGTACAAGGTAGCGAAACAAGTACCTTAAGTGATATTGATGGTAATTTTAGTATCAAAGCCTTGGTAGGTAAAGATCAATTAAAGATTTCCTTTGTTGGGTTTACCACACAACTCGTCTTAGCGAAAGAAAACCTCAATATTCAGCTCGGAGAAAGCACGAGTGATTTGGACGAAATCATCATCGTAGGTTATGGGACGCAACAAAAGCGATTAGTGACCACTGCTATTGATAAGATGAGTGTTTCACCCGAAAATATGCGCACCGTAGCCTCCCCTGTGGAACTGTTACAAGGGCAAATGGCTGGGGTCAATGTCAATTTGAGCTCGGGTAATTTAGGAACAGGCGAACGCGTTTCTATTCGTGGAATTTCGTCTATTAGCGCAAGTAACGAACCACTCTATGTTGTTGATGGTATTCCGTTGTACAACCCTTCGGCTCAGCTTTTCAATATGGGGGAAGGCATGAGCTCCCTGAGTACGATTAACATGAAAGACATTGAATCTATCGAGGTACTTAAAGATGCCGCAGCAGCCGCTATTTATGGTTCACGTGCCAACAATGGGGTTATTATTATTACAACCAAATCAGGAAAGAAGAATAGCAGTGCGGTGCGATTCAACATCAATACCGGAATTTCTGAATTTGCAAATAAGAACAAATTAAAGATTACCAATTCAGACAAATATATTGCGCAATACAACGAGGGAGTTAGCAATTACAACAACCAATACAACCTCCAAGTGGGCGATAAAGACTATAAGAGCCCGATTAGCAATCCTTTTGGCGATTTACCCGACACCAATTGGCTGGATATCATTACCCAAAGAGGAAGCTTTACAGATGTTGACCTCTCTTTTTCAGGGGGATCAGAGAAGACCACGTATTATGTCGGCGCCTCCTTTTTACAGCAAGAAGGGGTTATCAAAACCAATAGCATGAAGCGCTATAATTTGAATACCAAATTGCAAACAGAAGTGACACCTTGGTTGACCATTGGCACCAACAGCAACCTCTCCTATGTTCGAAACAACCAAGTTCCCGGTCCTAACTTAGGAACGACCATCGTAGCTAGAGCGATTGAACAACGTCCTTTTGATCGTCCATATAAACCCAATGGCGACTACTATATTGGAGGAACAGAGGAATTACTAAGACACAATCCTATTCAGATTCTCAACGAGCAAAAAACCTACCTGGATCTGTTCCGTTATGTTGGAAATCTGTATGCCGATATTAAAATCTTACCCAATTTAACCTTTCGCAACAGTCTCAATACCGACTTTAACTATACGTACGACTACCTGTATTACAATGAAAAACACCCCTACGGCACAGGTGTTGGACGTTTAGTGGATTCAAAACGCACGATTTTAAACCTCGAAACAGAAAACATCTTAACCTATACCCAAAACTTCAATGATTTTGGTTTAACAGCGATGGCGGGGCATACCTTTCAAAAAGTAACGAATAATACCACAGGTATTGACGGGCGTGGTTTTCCTTCTCCTTCTTTTGATGTGATTAACGTTGCTTCAGAAATTACAGGAGCTACGGGTTATGTGACGGAATATGCCATGGAATCCTATTTCTCTCGTGTTTCCTTGGATTATTTAAGTAAATACATCTTAAACGCTTCTATTCGTACCGATGGCTCGTCTAAATTTGCACCTGATACCCGTTGGGGGTGGTTTCCTTCTGTTTCTTTGGGATGGAATATCGATCAGGAAGCCTTTATGCAAAATACAGGGATTGACGCTAAATTGAGACTGAGTTATGGTAGTACAGGAAACCAAGAAGGAATCAACAACTACGGGTATCTCTCCCTATTATCTGGTGGAAATGACTATGGTTTAGCTAGTGGAATTGCAGTATCGAGCTTTGGAAATGATGCGCTGACTTGGGAAAAAGCAAATCAAACAAACTTTGGTATGGATTTAGGCTTTTTCAATCGTCAATTGACCTTCAGCATGGATCTCTATAAAAAGAAAACCAACAATTTATTGTATTCCATGCCTATACACGCCACTTCTGGGATGTCGAGTATCCTGACGAATATTGGTTCTATGGAAAACAAAGGAATTGAAATTGCTTTAGGTACAGACCTGACTTTCAATAATTTTCAATGGGTTTCAAACTTTAACATAGCAACAAATAAAAACAAGATTACCCAGTTAATCGACAACCAAGGCGAGCCTTTATCCATTGGAGGGAACCGCGCCTTACAGGTAGGAAAAGATATTGGTTCTTTTTATCTATTTGTTCAAGATGGCATTTACCAATATGACGGAGAAGTTCCACAAGAACAATACGAGCGTGGAGTTCGCGCGGGTGATGTCAGATGGAAAGACAAGGATGGCAATAACCTCATCAACGACAACGATAGAGAAGTGATTGGCAGTTCTAATCCTGATTTTTTTGGAGGATGGAACAACAGTTTCCGCTATAAAAACTTCCAATTGGATATTCTCTCCACTTTTTCTTATGGCAATGATGTCTATGCAGGATGGAAACCAGGCGTACTCGGAAAATTAGGGGATCGCTTCCCAATCTTGGAGGAATACTATGACAACCGCTGGACAGGGCCTGGTTCTACTGATCGATATCCCCGCGCTTTAATGGGCGATACCAACAACAATAGAAACTCCGATCGCTGGTTAGAAGACAGTTCTTACTTCAAAATTCAATCCGCTACACTAAGCTATAATTTTGATCAAAAATTCTTGGACAAAATCAACCTAAAAGGATTGCGCCTTTACGTACAAGCGACCAACTTATTGCTCTTGACCAAATACTCCGGCTGGGATCCAAGTGTAAGCCCGAGTTTAGATGCTCGCTTTTACGGGAATGATGGTTTAGGGGTTCCTCCTACACGCAACTTCTCTATTGGTTTAAATGTCAACTTCTAATTAAAAAACAATGAAAAAAATACTTTTACTAGCCCTTAGTCTTTCGCTCTTTTCTTGCAGCAGTGAATTAGACCTACACCCAAGAACGGGAATTTCTCCAGATGCCATTACACCAAACGATTTAAAAGCGTTAGAAAATGGGATGTACAACAGTGTACAAAACGATCCCAAACGCGAATCGTGGATTATGTTTGACATTATTGGCGGCAATGTACAAGGATCGAGTACCACGAGCAAGGATGTAATCAACAACACCCTTAATCCGTTAAACAGTATTATTGTCAACAGTTGGAAAGGGTATTACAGCGCCTTATACCAAGTAAACAATGTACTTGCCATTGCAGAAGCTCTTCCATTAGATGAAGACACGAGGCGAATTCGAGGTACAGCCCACTATTTCAGGGCTTATATATACTATAGCTTAGTGACGCGATGGGGAGATGTCCCCCTATTAACAAAAAACACGGTAGAAAAACCTAGCCGTGCCCCTAAAGCATTGGTATGGGAACAGGTAGAAAAGGATCTAGCTACCGCTCACGAATTCTTAGCCACTGCAAAGAGTTACTACTATGTTTCTCAGGATGCCGTAATTGCTCTCCAAGCACGCGTTATGCTAACCCAAAACAAAAGAAGCGAGGCGTCAGCCTTGGCAGAACAATTAATTACCAAAGGAAACTATGCCTTAGATAGTTTTGAAAAGATCTTTCGCAAAGAAGCCAATACAGAAGTCATTTTTGCTTTTGAAAACCTAACAACTGAATCTTCCAATACCATTAGCACTTTGTTTTATAACTACGGGCATCCAAATAAAGGAAGCTATGTGTATGCACCATCAAAAGAAATATTAGAATTGATTGGGACGAATGATAAAAGAAGAGCGATTTCCTTTGGAGTTTTTGGCGGACAAGACTGCATCAACAAATATCCAAGCGGGCAGACAGGAACAGATCCTGTAATTATTTCGCGTATTGCAGAACTTTACTTAATCAGTGCAGAAACCTCTGCTTTGGATTTGGGAACCCAACGCCTTAATGCAGTGCGAACTGCACGAGGGTTACCTGAAGTACACCCTACTTCTCAAGCCGAAATGCTCACACTTGTGCTCGAAGAAAGACGAAAAGAATTCTTGGCTGAAGGATTTTCATACTACGACTACATACGCACAAACACGGCTAAACAACACTTAGGTCTTCTAGACTTCCAACACCTCTTGCCTATTCCTGGAGGAGAACTACAATTAAACGAAAAACTAACACCTAATCCCGGTTACTAATGAAATCAGTACACTATTTATTATTCAGCTTATTTATCAGCCTTCAAGTTTCTTGTCAAACAAAAACGGATGATACTTTCACCACGTATAAAGCGGTTCCTAAAACTGAAATGGGAACGCAACTCGTTGAAAAAAGCAACTTAATTGCACAAATATTTAAAGATTCCACCTATACGTTAACGGAAGGAGTTCAAGTCAATGAATTATCTTACTTAGCTAAAAAGGGCAATAGTATGAAGACTTTTGTTTATACCATTGACCTCAACAATCCCAAAGTATCTGTTGTTGCTTCTATGCCCTACAATAAACCGGAATTTGCCATGCAACCGATGACAGGACAAGCCACAGCCCTACTAAACCCTAATTTTGAGGTTGTTGGAGGTGTTAATGGTGATTTTTATGACATGACAACTGGAGTACCTCGAGGAATATTTGTCTTTAATGGTATGATTTTGAGAGCATCTTTCACCAATAGAAATGAAGGGTATTTAGCCGTAGACAAGGAAAACAAGGTTAGTTTAGAAGAAATCGAAAACTTTGATCAACAAGCCCAACAGCTGCAACAAGCAGTATCTGGGGGCGTTTGGCTCGTTAAGAATGGGCAAACTTTAGTTCAAACAGATAAGGAAATTCATCCCCGTACAGCAGTGGGAATCACAGCAGAGAATCAATTACTCCTTATGGTGGTTGACGGTCGAAACTACACTTGGTCAAACGGCATGAATTATGAGGATTTAGGTGATTTTATGCGCAGCATTGGTTCTGTAAGCGCTTTAAATCTCGATGGTGGAGGTAGTTCTACCTTTTTTATTAATCCTGATTTTACCCTTAATCGCTTTCAAATCCGCAACCTCCCTTCTGATAATGGAGGAATAGAACGAGCAGTAGGAAACGGAATCATCATCACTAAAGCAAAATAAACATGAAAACACAGTCACTGAAAGCTTTTTTTATTTTGGGGTTCCTTTATGCCTGTGCGTTTTTCTTCTTCAGTTGTAGTGCAGATGACAATCGCTATGGTTTTACGCCAACCAATCCCAATTTATCCCTGTCTAAAAATGCATTTGAAGTAGAAAAAGACAAAGGAGAAGTAGAAATTATTTTTGAAGCTAACCTTCCTTGGCGTATTGAAAGCAACAGCAATTGGCTCGTTCCAAATCTCGTTCGCGGAGAAGCAGGAAAGCACACCTTGCAACTAACGCATGACAAGAATCTTGCGTTAGAAGACCGCGTAGGAACTATAACGATCAAAATTACGGATGATAGCAAAGAAATTATTACCGTTAAGCAGGCCAAAGCCAACCTGGATGATACCTTTAGCCATTACTATGTCAAAGAAAATGGAACGGGAGATGGAAGTAGTTGGGAACAAGCTACAAGCTTACCGAAAGCGCTAGAACTAGCGTTAAACAACAACGATGTCATTCATATAGCAGAAGGAAATTATCAACCAGAACACACCGCCAACATCGACAGTACATTGGACAAAGACAAGACCTTCTTTATCCAGACCAACCTAACGTTAATTGGTGGCTATCCTCAGGATGCGACAACGGGTGCAAAAGTAGATCCTACACGCCAGACCATTTTATCTGGAAACAATCAGAGTGTACACGTGGTTACCATATTCGCTCAAAAGATTACAAACCTAGCCGTTACCCTGAAAAATATAACGATAACCGAAGGAAATGCAGATGCTGGAGCAAGTAATCTCAAAATAAAAGGGTATGATGTTCCGCGAGATCACGGAGCTGGAATCATCAGTATTGAGTCCAACGTTGTGCTTGAAAACTGTCAGGTTATCCGCAATAATTCAGGACGACATGGAGCGGGAATTTACGCAGTCAAACAAAGTGAATGGACCATCTCACACAGTATAATAAACGAAAATGTAGGTCTAAATACCAATTCAAATGGTGGTGGTTTATTCTTAAACAACTCCAAAGCAAGCCTAAGTTTCTCTGATATTTCCTTCAACAAAGCAGGAGGAGTTGCTGGAGGTATACAGACCTTAAACAATTCAGAAATCAACCTAACCAATGTGACTGTTACCAATAACCAAGCAAGAGCCAATGGAGGAGGAATTTACCATCGCGACAATTCAAAATCGATAATGCTCAATACCTACTTCTACAACAATGCCGCTACAGATGGTGAAGGTGGAGCCATTTCGACTCACAATGGTGCTATCTTACATTTGATTAGTTCAACGGTGTACAAGAATACATCTACCAAGAATTTCGGTGCGATAAACAACCAAGCGAACAATACAATTAATTTGTATAACAGTTTGGTGTTTGACAATCCAAGTGCAGCCAATACAAATGGAATCAACCCTGCAGGTACAACTACAGCAACTCAATCAGCCGTACACAACCAAATTTTAGGTGAAGAAAACGTTGCTAGTGGAACATTTACCCCTCAACAGCTAGATACGGCAAACCCACTAAAAATACGTCCCGCTACAGCAACCAGTCCGCTTGCTACCCAAGGATTTAGTGTGGAAGAGCTAATGGAACTTCGCAATAGATTGGGAAGTACAAGCCCTATTGAGGTATTTACTTCAGATTTAGATGAACAAGCTAGAGCAGGAAGTCGAACAATAGGTGCTTATCGCTTATAACCGACGGATTCTATCCAAAACCTTCTTTCAAACAAGAGGCTGTCTTTAGGGATAGCCTCTTGTTTTTTTGTGCTTTGTTTTTTGTGCTTTGTTTTTTGCGCGGTTTGTTTTTTGCGCGGTTTGCGCTTTGTGCGGTGTACGGTGTGCGGTGTTATTTAATTTTCATTCAACCTCCACAACTGAGCAAAGAACAAATCGAAGCGTAGCGTAGATTCATCGAACACTAAAACAAATATTAACTAAGTGAGATAAAGAACAAACCGCGCGCCGCCGCCCCTCACCTAACCACCCAAAAAACGCTTTTTTGTTCCATGTGTAATATGTAATTTTGCAACAAACAAATGCAAAACCATGTCCACTCTCGATGTAGCTTTTAGACGATTTCAATCGGATATTCAATCGATCAACAAACCACAAAAATTCACGTTTCCCTTTTACTACGAGCCTCATCCTTTGAGTATTGTCGCTTGTGAAGAACTACAACGAGAGCTAGAACACAACGAAGTACTCCTTCCTCTTTTTGATCCTTCTCACCCACTGTGTTTACCTGCGGGTAAAATGTTTGGGATATTGATTGTAGAGAATCAGACAGGTGACTTGGGGTATTTGCGTGCTTTTTCAGGTAAATTGGGACCTTATACGCATTTGGAAGGTTTTGTTCCTCCCGTATTTGATTTGTGGAACAAAGACAGTTTTTTTACCAAAGAAGAAGCGGTTTTAAACAGTATTAATGCCCAAATTGAAAAGCTACAACAAGACCGTATTTATCAAAATGCTCAGGCACTACTTCAAGAACAACTTGCAACGGAGAAACAAGTGATAGCGGACAAAAAAAAGTTGCTCAAACAATTGAAAAATGAGCGAAAATTACTGAGAGAGGCCCAAGAAAATCGACTTAATTCGCTTGATTTTGATGCATTTAATGAAGATTTAATCAAGCAAAGTTTACGCGATAAACATGAATTACGCGTATTAACTGCTTATTGGCAAGAGCAAATAGCAGCTACTCAACAGGTGATTTTCGATTTTGAAGAAACAATTACGCTCTTAAAAGAAGAGCGCAAGCAGAAGTCTAATGCCTTACAGCAACAGTTGTTTCAACAGTATCGCTTTCTCAACTTCAACAAAGAGGAACAAGATTTACTTGCTATTTTTGAAGCCACAGCCCTACAACAGCCCCCAGCTGCCGCAGGAGATTGTGCAGCTCCTAAATTGTTACAATACGCCTATCTCAACGATTTAAAGCCTATTGCCATGGCTGAATTCTGGTGGGGGGAATCGCCTAAATCTGAAATTCGCAAACACAAGCACTTCTACCCGGCTTGTAGAGGAAAATGTGAACCTATTTTGGGGCATATGTTGGGTGGATTGACCGTGGATGACAATCCTTTGCTGATCAATCCCGAACTTCAACGTCCGATCGAAATTGTATACGAAGATGAGGATTTTGCTATTGTCAATAAACCAGAGGAATTTTTAAGCGTTCCTGGGATTTACATTCAAGATTCCATTTACGAACGCATGAAAATACGCTATCCAAAAGCAACAGGACCTCTTATTGTTCATCGGTTGGATATGGCTACTTCGGGTATTTTAGTGATTGCTAAAAACAAAGAGGCCCATAAGGCGCTACAGAGTCAATTCATCAAAAAAACAGTAACCAAGCGCTATGTCGCTTTATTAGATGGCATCATTCATGAGGATTCAGGAACAATTGACTTACCCTTACGCGTCGATTTGGAAGATCGCCCTCGTCAAATGGTGTGTTTTGAACACGGTAAACCCGCTAAAACCAAATGGGAAGTCATCGAACGAAAAGACGGTAAAACCAAAGTTTACTTCTATCCTATTACGGGTAGAACCCATCAATTGCGTATGCATGCCTCCCATCCCAAGGGATTAAATACGCCGATTGTAGGCGATGATTTATATGGTACCAAAAGCACCCGCCTCTTCTTACATGCGGAAGAAATTACATTTCGACACCCTAGGACCTATGAAATAGTGAGTTTTCACGTGAACGAACAGTTTTGATGTTTGTTGCGCGGTTTGTTCTTTGTTCTTTGTTCTTTGGTTTTCGTGCGGTTTGGTTTTCTCTCTTTGTGAGATTAGGTGAGGATTTAAATAACAACCAACAACGAACAACGTGCAAAGTACAACGTGCAACGAGCAAAAAACAACGAGCAAAGTACAAACAACAAAAAAAACAAAATTCCGTATCTTTAACTAAAAACTAGGGTATGGCAGATAAAAAGGCACAACTCCGATTACACAAAAGAATTGCAACGGGTTTATTCTTAGCGATGGCAGTGGTCTATCTCAGTATGGTTTATTTTCTGAAGCATACCCCAATGTCGTGGATGGGTTATGTCAAAGCTTTTTCGGAAGCGGCTATGGTTGGTGCCTTAGCGGATTGGTTTGCGGTAACGGCCTTGTTTAGACACCCTATGGGGATTAAGATTCCCCATACCAATCTCATTGAAAACAAAAAGAATGACATTGGCGATAATCTAGGAAATTTCGTTACAGATAACTTCCTTACTCCCACGAGTATTCGCCCCTATATCAATAAATTAGAAGTCGCTACTTTTCTCTCTAATTGGTTGAAACAACCCAAGAGTCAACAGCTAATCGAACGCGAAGTAGGTTTTTTAATTCAGACGATTTTGACTGATCTAGACGAGAAAAGAGTCATTGATTTTCTTTCTCAAAAAGCCCAACAAGGGCTGGATCAAATCCAATGGCAACAGCTGATTGCCCAAGGATTGCAATTTGCAATCGATCAAAATGAACCCAATCGATTAATGACCTTAGTTCTTCCCAAAATTCAGGTGTATGTAGAGGAACACCGAACGGAAATCTATGATCAAATCATTGAGAAGAAGCCGCTATTGGGGTTGATTGGCGGTAAAACAGTGACCAATCAATTAATCAAAGGATTACAAGCCTTCTTAGCCGATATTGAACAAGACGAACAGCACAAGGTTCGTCAAGAAATTAGCCTACAACTCCATCAATTGGCACAAGATATTGCCTCTTCTCCAACCTGGAAAAGCAAGATCAGGGAAACGATACATCAATTTATTACGGAAGATATCCTCAATCAATACCTGACTGATTTTTGGAACAGCAGTAAACAAGCAATTTTACAACAGCTTGAAGCAGTGGATTCTCCTTTACGTGCTTATATTCGTCAGGCGATTCAATCTGTGGCCAAGAGCCTTGAACAAGATCGGGAATTGCAACAGCGTTTAAACCAATGGACCCAAGTGACGCTTTATCGTCTAGCTTTGCGCAATACGCAAGAAGTAGGGACGTTAATTCGCACTACAGTAGATCAATGGGATGGACGTGAACTCAGCGATAAACTCGAACTGGAAGTGGGAAAAGACTTGCAATTTATTCGAATTAACGGGACCTTAGTGGGAGGTTTAGTCGGCTTATTAATTTACTGTATCACCCAGTTTTTGTAGGCACACGAATCGATTGCGAATGTGGTCTGTCAACATTTTTTGAACTTGAGGGTCCGATTCTGTTTGCTTCAAAAAGTCAAAGTAAGACAGCAATTCACGGGTTCTCGCGGGAGAAAGGGTAATATTGGCGGTACTCAAAAAGGTATCAAAAGAAATATGGGCTGCACACACATAGTCAAAGAGGTATTCTTTTCCTCCTCGTTCTAATAATTCTTGAGCAAGTAGATGATAGTTGGTAAACACAGAAAAACTCACTTGAGCAACTTTGCCCAATTCAATAAATAAATCGCGAATGAGGTCAATATTCACGGTGTGAATCTGATCACATACAATACTGGCAATTTGTTGCCTAAAGATATAATTCTCGTCTTTAAACTTAGCGCCAAACTTTCCGTTCCATTTTAAAGCTAACCAATCGCGATCTACGGCGTTGTAATTTTTAATAAAATCCTGTATTCCAACATGTTCTACCGACATACTCCTTTTTTTTAATGCTACTTTTCCTTTGAGCTAAGGTAAGACATAAATTTTTGTTTGAATTTGTTAGCTGAACTTTTTACAAAATAAAATTTATACGTTAGGCTACTTCTTGCTAACTAATTAGTTCACAAATCTAAAAGAAAAAAAATCGAATCAAATTCAATGGTTTTCTTTTTTGGAAAGATATTAGCTATACCATTCCGATGGCGCGAATTTGAATCTGTGCCATCGGGCATCGTTCCTTGTTATTCACAAGCTACATGAATAAACTACAAACCTACATCAGTCGAAATTACCCTGTCCCCCCCTTCCCTTAGATGGAAAAAAAGCTCAAATGGCTTTATTTGTCCCTATAAAAACAATACAAACAACTGTTATTCAGTTGTTTGTATTGTTTTATTTTAGTTTTGTTTGGGTCTTCTTCGGTAAACATGCGTATTTACGAGGGATTACCCCCTATTTACCGAAGGAGACTCGAACAAAACCCGAACAAAACCCAAGCCGATGGCACATATAATTTATCTTCTCTTTTATAAAAGAATTAGAATCAATCTAACGCACGGATTCTCAAATTCTCGCCATCGGGTTCCTAAAATTTCTTGACGCCGAATTTTATTCCCTGCTCTTGCTGATTGTTGTCCAAAAAAAAAGCAGTAAATAAAATTTACTGCTTTGTTGATATTATTGTATTAAAAATAGCGCTTTATTTCACCATTTCTTTTAATTCTTCTATACTTACCGTTTGTTGCTCACCTGAAGCTAAATCTTTTACGGTATATTTCTGTTGCTGCATTTCCTCACTTCCTGCTAAGACAGCAAAAGGAATTCCCTTTTTATCTGCAAACTGGAACTGTTTTCCCATTTTTGCAGCATCGGGATAGATTTCTGTTTTGATTCCTGCATCTCTTAACTGCGCCACTGCTTGCATTGCATAACTCATTTCATCTCTACCTAAATTTAAAAACATCACACGAGAAGAAACTGTTACAGTTGCAGGAAATAAATTCAACTCTTCCATCACTAAATAGATACGATCCAAACCAAAGGAAATACCTACTCCACTCATATCTTTCAGTCCAAAAATTCCCGTTAAGTCGTCATAACGTCCACCACCGCCGATCGATCCCATCTGAACTGTATCAGGAGCACCGATTTCAAAAATGGCTCCGGTATAGTAATTCAATCCACGAGCTAAGGTTACGTCTAAGTTCAATGTTGCTGTAGATAAGCCAATTTGTGCAATTTCCTTACCAACAAAAGCTAACTCTTCTACTCCTTTTGTTCCTTGTTCCGAATCGGCTAAAAGTTGACCTAATTTCGCAATCTTTTCTTCAAAGCTTCCTGTGAAATTGAATAGCGGTTGAACTTTCTCAATAGCTACAGCATCGATGCCTTTTTCGATCATTTCATTCTTCACGCCTTCTTCACCGATTTTGTCTAATTTATCCAAGGCAACCGTAAAATCAATCAACTTATCACTAGCGCCAATAACCTCAGCAATTCCCGCTAATATCTTTCTGTTGTTTAATTTAATCGTTACTCCTTCAATTCCCAAAGCTGTAAATACACGATCATACAGCAAAACAAATTCTACTTCTTGCCATAGCGATTTTGACCCTACAACATCGGCATCACATTGATAAAACTCTCTAAATCTTCCCTTTTGAGGGCGATCTGCACGCCAAACGGGTTGCATTTGGTAGCGTTTAAACGGAAAATCCAACTCATTTTGGTGCATCACAACATAACGAGCAAAAGGCACAGTTAAATCGTAACGCAGTGCTTTTTCCGAAATCTGATTCGTCAACTTTAAGCTGTTCTTCTCTTCCAATAAAGTTTCATCTACTTTGCTTAGGTAATCCCCAGAGTTCAATATCTTAAAAATTAATCGATCTCCTTCTTCTCCATATTTCCCCATTAGGGTCTCTAAATTTTCAAAAGAAGGCGTTTCAATGGGATGGAAACCAAAATGCTCAAAATGATGACGGATTGTTTGCATAATGTATTGTCTTCTTGCTACTTCAATCGAAGAAAAATCTCTTGTCCCTTTTGGAATACCTGGTTTCTTTGCCATTTTTAATTAATTTTCAAATTATTTAACCCTACAAAAATAGGTATTTTTAATGGAAAAATAGAAAGAGAAATGGGAAACCGAAACGCAGTGTAGGTTCATCGAACACCAAAACAAATATAAACTAGGTGAGATAAATGAGTGATGGGAGATGAGTTGTTTTCAATAAATAGAAAAAATGCTGCTATAGTATATTTTTTTGCACCGTTTATTCTTTGTTGTTTCACTTTTTTACTTTTTTGATAAAAGCGTTATTATAAAGAGCCACTTTATTTTCTAGCATTCAGAAAAAAGCTGTATCAGCTGAATACTAGCGGTTAATAAAAAGGATCAAAATGAAAAAGAATAAATACCAGGTGATGTCAATTTTAGTGCTCTAACATCCCCCAACCGCTCATCATGATCCCTAAAGCTTTAAATCCCCAATTGATATCATCTTGTGTATAAACAGGAACAGCCGTTCTACTTGTTAAATCGTCTGCTGTAAGTTTTATTTCTTTAATTTCCTTGGGCTTCATTACCAGGGTTGGGGTTTCATTATTCAAATAATAAATATCTAAACGCAAAATTCCCTGATTTTCTTCTAAATAAAAAGGATGGGCAAAATTGATGGCATCAGTAAATAAGGGCGAAGTATAAACGACTAATTTTTGTACTTGCATGGGTGCATTTTCATCTAATGTTTTGGGAGTATAAACCATTACATCACAGGCATACCCCAAAATAACTTGTTTGTCGCTTTTTGTTTCTCGATTAAATTGACTAAAATCCACCTCGTTTATTGCTCCAGAACCTTTGTGTTCAGAAGGTTTAAAAGAGGAAAATATAGTTTTATCTTGATCCCTAATTTTATCGGTTTGTACCAACGTTTCCAGATATAGACTTGCTTGATCCTGGGGTTTATTATAATAATTATCCATTGTCCATCCAAAACCGCGAACTTTCCCTACTACCTCATCATTTTTAATATTATAGGTACATTCAGCAATATTTAACGTTACCGCCCAAGCTGCTAGCGGATGTTGATTTCCCATATTCGCAATCCAATCAAAAATTGCTTTTACCTCCGCATCATGGGCTATTAATTGTTCGTATTGTTCTTTTACATTAGCTTTAGAAAAATCGATCTTACCGATAAGTTTTCCTAAATCAATGTCATTACTAAAAATTCCCATTTCAACAGAACCTTCTGTAAACGGTGTGTTAATAATTTCACTGCTGGTATCTGGTATTTTGCTGTCGTCTGAAGTATTACAACTAAACAACATAAATACAGATAATAAACAGCTTACACTAATTTTTTTCATTCTTGCTGTATTAAAAAAGCTGTTTCTCTATCTTCAAGAAACAGCTTTTTATTGTTACTTACTTTTTCACCAATTCAACGCGACGATTTTTAGCTTTATTTTCGTCCGAATTGTTGTCAACCAAAGGTTTTTCAGAACCGAATCCTATAGCTGATAATCGTGTTTTATCAATCCCGTCTGCAATTAAAGCGTTCAGTACCGAGTTGGCTCGATCATTCGATAGTTTTTTGTTGTGAACAGCATTACCTGTATTATCTGTATGACCTTCGATTGCAATTACTACATTTTTATCTTTTTGAAGTGCTTCTGCAATTTGTGTTACCACTTCCTTTCCATCGGTTGTGATCGTTGACTGATCTACATCAAAATTGATATATAAAATAGATTTTCCTTTTTCCGAAAGATCTTTCACAATTTCATCAGCCGTTACTTTTGTAATGGTTTGTTTAAAAGCTTCTTCCTGTACAATATTTAATTTTCCTCCTGCATTATTTGAGGTCCATTGGATATAAATATTTCCTTTGTCTTTACTTCGAATAATAAAAAACTTGATATTTTGGTTCCAGTACCCTATGTCTCCAGAACCTCCTTTATTCGGATCTTGTTTATTATAACGATCGTATTCTTCTTTGGTGATTTCGCCATCAAAAACCTTAACTGCTCCAACAGAGAGCATGTAATCCTCCATACTTTTTTCGAAATACCGTTGAGAATATTCTTCGCCGCGAACTGCGCTAATATTTGCTTTATACAATTTCCCTTCAAAAGGCGTCATGATCCCCTGGATTGGGAAGAAGCAAACATCAAATTTACGTTGTATAGCACCTTGATCCGCTTCTAATCCTTCTGGAAGATTGATGAATGGAAAATCTCCAATATCGGCAGTAGAAAACGCAAGGTCTTCTATATTGAATTCAGTAGAGGAATTTTCCTTTTCTGTTTTAACTTCATTTACTTCAACAGGAATTTCTGTGGAATCTTCTGTACCTTCCTGCTGTTTTACAGCTTGATTACAAGATATAATCAGAGCTGATAGTCCAAAAATAAGGGTTGTTTTTTTCATTTTTATCTAGTTTTTGATAGGCTAAAGATAAACGTTTTACTTGCTAAAAAAAGCATTTAATTTATTGTTTTACGCCTTCAAAATTAAACCAAACATCTGTTGCGGATTGCTCAGCTGTACTAACATGAATGTTTTTATTAGAGCCATAATAGTGAAAAATCCCCTCTAAACTACCAGTTAAGGAAACAATATCTTGTGTGTTCTCACCAAAACAAGCACAAGTTTCTACCGTAAAGGTTTTAGGAGTTATATGGGAATATTCTTCCCCTGATTTTGCCGTAATTTTTAATTGATTACTCCCTTCTTTTGTTACAATAACAATAGCATCGAACCATTCATAGACCCCATTAGTATCACTTGTGTATAACTTTCCTTTGTACGTTCCCGCAGCAGCCTCGATAGAGCCTTGTGCTGGTTGTTCGTATCCGTTATTATCATCATTTTTACTACAACTTGTAGCGACTGTTCCAAATGTCAATGTGGCTAATATGCCTAAAAACGCAATTTTTGTGTTTACTTTTTTCATACTATATCTATTATTTTGAATTACAAATTTCTATAGATTGTAAAGTCAAGACAATCGTTGAAAACCATGATTTTTATCTAATGGTTTACCATGATTTTTTACTCCAATAAAAATTTATGATTTTTTATAAAGATATTTGCATTAAATCTTTCATCAATATGCACAAATTTCCCTTGTTTTTTCTTATTTTATTCGGGTTAATTTCCCAAAAAAATCACGCACAACTTCCGTTAGATATGGAACAATATGCTAAAGATTTATACAAATCGTTAGAGACAGCTTCTAGCGATAGTTTACGTGCAACGATTTACTTTAATTTAGTTACGTATTGGACACCTAAAGACTCGTTAAAAACTTTTGAATATTTAGAAAAAGGGCATGAAATGATTCATAACAACTTGTTTTTAAAAGGGATGTATCATGCAAAAAAGGGATATTATTATTACGCAAAAGGAAATCTGGAAGAAAGCAAAAAACACTATTTAACAGCCGATTCTTTCTTGGATAAAATTCAGGGAAACGAAGAAAGTTACAAAATACAATCTGATATTTGGAATAATATTGCGGTGATTCATCAAATTGAGGATGAAGATAAAAAGTTTGTAGAACTAACGCTGAATAAAGCGATTCCGTTTGCGGAAAAAGCAAAAGATAATAGCAGACTTGCTACGCTTAACATTAGTTTGGGGATAGGTTTTATGAATTTAGAACAATACGAAAAAGCAATTGTTTACCTTTTAAATGCTGAAAAGCTTCTTCTATCTCAAGAAAATCAAAAGCACAGATTGATCAGTATGTACAATCGCATAGCCGAATGTTATGTTATCCTTAACAAAACAGATAAAGCAAAAGATTATATTGATAAAGCAAGAGAAATTCTCAAAAACAATCCTGATGCTGATCAAAAAAGTATTTTTTATTTGATAGAAGGTTTATACTTCCAAAAAAACCATCAATTTAACTCCGCATTAAATTCATACAACAAAGCCTTAACATTTACAGGAGGTCCAAATAAAACCTATCATATACATGAAATAAACATGTACAAGGTTACTTTATTATTGGAGATGAAACGTTTTAATGAGGCTTTACAATTAGGCTTATTATTAGAAAAAGATCCCTTTACTAATGAAGTTGGTGCAAACAAAACGTCAGTTTACAGGCATATTTCAGATGCTTATATCGGATTAGGAAAAACAGAAAACGCCTATGAGTATTTAAAAAAGTACAGCAATCTTACTATAGAAATACATGATCAGGGCTTCAAGAAGCAGATTAATGATTTAGAATTAAAATACGATGTTGCACGGAAAGAAAAAGAATTACTACTTGCTAAAAGTAACGAAGAAGAAGCCCAGTTTAACTTAAAGAACAGTAAATTAATTACGGCTTTAGCACTTTCCGGCGCTGTTATTTTATTGCTAATTACACTCATTACTCTTAATTATTACCGAAATAATAAACGTCGATTACTTCAAAATGAAATTATTCATCAACAGAAAATTAAAGAAAAAAGCACGGAAGCAAAATTGGCAGTAAAAAATGCCATATTAGAAAACGAAGAGCAAGAACGGCAGCGAATAGCACAAGATTTGCATGATAGTATGGGTGGAATGCTTGCGAATATACGCATGTCAATCTCTCAAGAAAATGCTCCTAATTCGGGTGAGTTATTGCAAAAAATAGATAAATCCATGGTAGAAATGCGTCGTATAGCCAGAAATCTAATGCCCGAAACACTAAAAAACCTTGGGTTGGAAATTGCACTGAAAGAACTTTGTGAATCCATGTCACAAAAACAATTTAACATTCAGTTTGAAGCTTTCGATGTATCAGACAACATCCCATTTAAAGTACAATTATCTTTATATCGCATAGCTCAGGAAAGCATCAGTAACATCATCAAACACGCACAGGCAAACAATGTTATTGTTCAAATTAGTCAACACCAAAATACAATAAACCTGACGATTGAAGACGACGGCATTGGTTTTGATACATCTAAGGTAGATTATGGCTTAGGTGTAAAAAATATTAAAAGCCGAACAGCGTTAATAAATGGAACTGTAGAGATTTTATCGGAAGCAGGAAAAGGAACCACCATAAATATAGAATGCTATGTATCCTAATGATCGTTTGAATTTGGTAATAGTCGATGACCATCCGATGATTTTAGAAGGGTTGAAATCGTTATTGCAACAGGTAGGTAAGTTTCAACTATTTTCTTTTACAAGAGGATTGGCAGCACTAGATTTTATACAAGAAAACACAGCTGATATTATACTGTTAGACATTGTACTGAACGATGGAAGTGGTTTGGATTTCTGCAAAGCAATTAAACAAAAATCGCCTAAAACCATTGTTATCGGGATCAGTAATCAAGCAGAACGCAGCATTATATTTCGTTTTTTAGAAAATGGCGGAAACGGCTACATCTTAAAAAATGCAGATGCTTGCGAAATCATTCAATGTATTGATAATGCCATAAGTGGAGGAATTGCCTTAAGCAAAGAAGTACAGGAAATTATGTTATCTGCTTCATCAAACAATGTTGAGTTGCCAAGACTAACCAAGCGAGAACAGCAGGTGTTAGAATCAATTGCTAAAGGGAATACCTCTGCTGAAATTGCTGAAAAATTATTCATCTCCGTTATTACTGTAGAAACACACCGTAGAAATTTATTGCAAAAATTCAAGGCTAAAAATATGATCGAATTGGTCAAAATTGCGACAGATAATAAATTGATATAAATTCATTCATTTATCTCCCTAATTTTATATTGGTTTTGGTGTTCGATGAACCTACACTGCGTTTCGGTTTCCCATTTATCTCACCTAGTTTATATTTGTTTTGGTGTTCGATGAACCTACACTGCGTTTCAGTTTCCCATTTCTTTTTCTATCTTTACTCGTAACATTTCACCCTTTTCAGCTACTTATTAATCATGTGGAAAATAACGCTTGAAAATATAAAAATCGCTGCGACTAGTATCAAAAGTCAATTGCTTCGCACCTTTATCACGGTGTTTATTATTGCTATAGGCATATGGGCTTTAGTGGGTATTCTCTCCGTAGTAAGTGCATTAAAAAATACCATTGTTGAAGATTTCTCTTCGATGGGTGCCAACACGTTTACCATTAGTCAGTATGATACAGCAGGAAGAATAGCGAAAAATCAATCCAATCAAGTAGAAAATCCAACAATTACCTATGTGCAAGCGGTAGACTTTAAAGAGCGTTACCGCTACCCTTTTTCTGCCGTTTCGCTGTCTTTTAATGCGGCCACTAATATTGAAGTAAAAAACGATTACGTCAAAACAGATCCCGAAGTCAGCATTGTAGGGGCAGATGAGAATTACTTAGCCAACAGTGGGCTACAAATTGAAAGAGGGCGAACGTTGAGCTATACAGACTGTAAGAATAACCACTTTGTTTGCGTAGTAGGTTCTGATTTTTCTAAAAACATGTTTAAGGGACAATCGCCTATTGATCAGGTAATTTCTATTCGCGGATACAAATTTAAAGTGGTAGGAATACTCAAAGAACAAGGCAGTACGTTTGGTCAAAATGAAGATCAACGTATCTTTATTCCCCTTCAAATTGCCCGAAATATCTTTAATACGGCTAATATTAATTACACCATCAAAGTGGGGATCCTCCAAGAAGGCTTATTAAATGAAGCAATTGATCAAGCGACACTTGATTTTAGAACCAGCAGAAACCTAGCAGTTTCTCAGGAATCTAATTTTGGAATTGAACGCAGTGATGATATGATCCGATCCTTAGAAAATCAGGTAAGCATGTTAAATATAGCCGCTTGGTTAATTGGGATGATCACGATCTTGGGATCTTCTATTGCTCTGATGAATATCATGTTGGTATCTGTTACGGAGCGAACCAAAGAAATAGGTATTCGCAAATCACTTGGTGCAAAGCGCAAGACTATAGCGCAACAGTTTTTTACGGAAACCCTTATTATTGGACAACTTGGCGGACTCTTAGGCACCTTACTTGGCGTTGGAACAGCCTATTTGATGACTTCATTTCTTCATTTTTCCTTTGCTATTCCGTGGTCAGCTATTTCAGCTGCTTTTATTACCACGCTAGTTGTTGCGGTTATTTCTGGTTTATATCCTGCCATTAAAGCATCTAAATTGGACCCTGTAGAAGCCTTGCGTTACGAATAAGTTAATCCTTAAGGCAAATCCCTTTACGTTGTTTATTTTTACCTTCATAAAGAATTAGCATGAATAGAACTTTACCGGAACAGATCGCCGAGCAATTTGTAACAGCATGGAATCAATACGATGCAAAGCAATTAGCTGCACTCTTTGTTGAAGATGCAGATTTCGTTAATGTTACTGGATTATGGTGGCAAAACAAAGCAGCCATTTATCAAGCTCATGACTATGGCTTGCGCGTGATTTTCAATCAATCACACTTAGAATTAAAACGCACCAAAGTTAGATACCTTACCGATACTATTGCCACCGTACACGCTCGTATACGATTGAGTAAGCAAACTGCTCTCAGTACAAATGAAGCGCCTCAGATTCGCAACACCTTGTTTTTATTTGTCACGCAAAAAATTGACGATTGTTGGTTTTGTGTAGCCGCTCAAAATGTAGAAGTACAAGATGGAAAAGAAACATTCATCAAAAAAGAAGATGGCAGTTTTGAAGCGGTTAACTATGGGAAATTCAAAAAATAGAAAGCCTTTATTTACTAAATAAAACACAAACTCATCATTTTTAGGGAGTACAACAAAACGGCTTAATTGTTACTTTTGTAAGCAACTAACAATCTTTCTATTTATGAACAAACTATTTTTGACCCTAGGTCTTAGCCTTTGTACTTGGGTAGTAACACATGCACAAGAAGTGACAACAAAAACAATCCTCGTTAAACAAGGAGGAAAAACCTTGGTCATTGATCAAAAAACACAAAATATCACCTTAAAACCCGAACGCTTTAGTATTGAATTTTTAAACAAACCGTATCAGAATAAAAAAAATCTATTCTATGCTGCTAAAGCCTTACTGACAGACAATAGTCAATTTGTCAATGAATATGAATCCATGTCTTTTGATGATATCGCTTTTTTTAGTCCTGGTACAGGATTTGCAGCATCTTTTGATCAAAACCAATTCTTTCCTAATTTGAGCGAAGAAGGGCACCAATATTTGTACTACGCATCCAATAGCGATCACCGTATCAATAAAATTGGCACACAAAAAGAATGGGATATTTACCAATGGAACCTCGATGGAGTAAATATTGATGGCAATGAAATCACGTGGTCCAATTATCGCATTGGAGAATTGTATCTTTACTTTGTGGTGGATCAAAACTTAAATAATACCATCGATCCGGATGAACATCATTTAATTCGAATTACCTTTAAAAAATAAATTCACGAATAAAGTGAATCGCTAAGCAATTGTCTATGTCGTATTTTTCTAAATTTTCATTTCCGTTTCTTCTATTTTTTGGGTGGTGTATCCTCAGTTGTATTTCCACTCGCGTGTACGGACAAGAAATTTTGACGTTATACAAAGAACAATACGACAAAACAGTGGCGGGCAGTAGTGGGCGTTTTGATTTAGTAGGAAAATACGCACAAGCCCTGTATTTTCACGAACAACAAGAACAAGCTCAACTGCTTTTAAAAGAGAATATTCAGCTAGCGGAGCAACAAGCAGACAAGGCCAATGCGGCCTACCTCTATGCAATCTTAGCCATGAATGCCAAGCTCAATGAGCAAACCAAAGAGGCGAATGATGCCATTGGCAAAGCGCTAAATTACGCCCAACAAATCGATCACTTTGAAATCAAAGCCTATGTCAATTATTGTCAGGGATGGATTTATGTACGCGACGATCAGGAGGCCAAAGCGGTTCAATCGTTTTTAACTGCCATAACGTGGTTTGAAAAAGCACCTTCGTCTCCAACTAAATTAAGTCGATTATCAGCAACCTATAAAGAGTTAACTAGTATTTATGCCAGTTGGGATGATTACGAACTACAAGAAAAATACAGCAAACTCACACTAGATGTTGCTATTCAACAAAATAATCCCAATTCACTTTTTGATGCCTATATGATGATGGGCTATTTATACGAAAGCGAATTCTCGCACAACAACAACAATATTTATGCCCGAGATTTAGCAGAGAACTTCTATAAAAAGGCGATTAAAACCTATGAAAAAAATCAGGAATTGATTCCCTTTCGCTCGGATTTGGCTTTTGTTGCCAATAATCTAGCAAGTTTATACTTGCGTGCATTTCCCAAACAATACAACAAACAGGCTACGTACTATGCTACACTAGCGCTGGAACAAGCTAAAGAAAGCAATCAAGCTAATTTTCAAGCCTCGTCTTATGGAATCTTAGCCGAAATTGCCCTACAACAAGACGATACCCAAACGGCTACTGCACATCTATTATCTGCCTTATCAGCCATCAACAGTACCAATCTTCCCGATAAGAATACTTTGCTCTCCATCTATGAGAGTTTGGCGTATTTACACGAAGCTGAAGGAAATAACGAAGCCGCTTTATACTTTAATAAGCTTTACTTACAGACCTATCAATCGATCTACGATCAAGATAAACTAGAAGTGAGTAAGCGCTTAGAAGCACAATACGAAAAAGAGCAACAAAAACAACAATTATTGACCTTGCAATTGGCTTCTGAAAAAAAAGAACAGCAAATTCAATTGATGAAAACGTTGGGATTACAGCAACTTCAGGAATTAGAAAACTTAAAATTGTCCGAAGAAAACCAACGTAAAAAACTAGAAATTAGCCAATTAGAAACAGAAACACATGCGCAGGCGCTTCAATTGTCTCAACTTGAAAATGACAACAAGCTACTGGATATCCAGCATTTTAAAAAAACACTGTCCTATCAGGAAAAACTCAAGACGTATTTCTTAGCCTTATCCCTTGTTTTTGGCGTACTTGTTTTTGTTCTGCTTTACGTGTACAAACAGCGTACAAAGAGTATGAAGCAACAAAATGAGCTTTACAATTTAGCACTAGAAAAAGAAAAGCAACACGCCAAAATCGCTACACTGACGGCACTTTTGGACGGGCAAGAACAGGAGCGATCGCGCTTAGCTCGAGATTTACACGACGGATTAGGAGGGTTGCTTTCTGGAACGAAAATTCAATTGAGTACGCTCAATACTAAAATACCAGCCGAAAACAAGTCGGAGATGAGTAAATCCATGGAACATTTAGACAACGCTGTAGATGAACTCAGACGGGTAGCCCATAACTTAATGCCCGATCTATTAATCAAATACGGTTTAGAAGAAGCCTTAAAAGAATATGCCAACCGCATGTCTACGGATCAACTGGATATTGCCGTCCAATTTTTGGGCTACACCCATACCCTAGAACAAGACAAACAATTATTGGTCTATCGCATTATACAAGAATTGGTCAACAATGCCTTAAAACATGCCGATCCTCAACAGATCATTATTCAACTCGTTGAAAACAACGATTCCTATATGGTGACCATCGAAGATGATGGTTGTGGCTTTGAACTAGAACAGGTTCAACAAACCCAATCAGCAGGATTACACAACATCCAGTCCAGGGTGCAGTTCCTCAAAGGGGACTTGCACATTCATTCAGAACTAAACCTCGGAACGAGTATTGATTTTCAATTCCCAAAAATATAACACATGATAAAAGTAGCGTTAACTGACGATCATCCTTTGTTATTGGAAGGATTAAAAAACATATTAAACAAACAAGAGCACATTCAAGTGACGGGATGCTATCCTTCTATTGACGCACTCCAAAAAGGGTTAAAAAAAAATCCCATTCACATTTTATTGTTGGACATTAACCTATCTGACATCAACAGCTTAGATTGGATCAAACCCCTGAAAAAGAAACACCCTGAGATGCAAATCATCATGTTGAGTGTTCACAATGAGTATGCTGTAATAAACAGTTCCTTGCAAGAAGGAGCCTCGGGATACATTCAAAAAAATGCATCTGTCGATGAAATTGTACAGGGAATTTATACAGTACACGACCAAGCAACATTCTTGTGTTCTCAAACCCAAATGGTTTTAGAAAAGAAAAGCAAAACGGGTTTAAATATTATTCCCAAACTCACCCGACGCGAAAAAGAAGTATTGGTAGAAGCTGCTCAGGGATTTACAACACAACAAATCGCCGATCGTCTGTTTATTAGTACCCATACAGTAGACAGTCATCGAAAGAATTTGATTGAGAAATTTCAAACCACCAATCTGAGTTCTGTGATTACTTTGGCGATTGAATACGGCTTGATCAAAAAAGCATAAACCCAAGCGCCATTTGATTTGAGTCGGTCAAAGCCTTACGAGACTGAGTCCTCCTGCTCGTGGAAATAAAAATATTTTCCTTATCTTTGGTCGAAAGTCACGCCCTTTTTTCCTTAGAAATGGAATTGAAATCGGCACTATTCGCAAGTTTCTGAAAATATTTTGCAAAAAGACTTTGTAAGATTCAAATGACTTTATATATTTGCACTCGGTTTTGGCGCAAGTATATCAAAGCTGATTTTTTGAAAAGTAAAATACTAAGATTTAAAGATAAACGCAATGAGCAAGAGAACGTTTCAACCTTCAAATAGAAAAAGAAGAAACAAACATGGTTTCATGGAAAGAATGTCTACTCCTAACGGTAGAAAAGTATTAGCTGCTAGAAGAGCTAAAGGAAGACATAAATTAACTGTTTCTTGTGAAACAAAACATAAGCATTAATGTTTTGATCAAAATATAAATAAAGGTGTTACTCATTTGGTAGTAACGCCTTTTTTTATACTTTGTCGGAAGCATCACAATACAATCACACACACTATACTTACTTTTTAAGCGAAGTAGTAAATAATAAACAACACAAGAAAATGCCTAAAGACACTTCTATCAAGACCGTACTAATCATTGGTTCAGGACCAATCATCATCGGACAAGCTTGCGAATTTGATTATTCAGGTTCACAATCAGCAAGATCATTAAGAGAAGAGGGAATTAAAGTTATCTTAGTTAACTCGAACCCCGCAACAATTATGACCGACCCATCTATGGCGGATCATATTTATCTAAAGCCATTAACTGCACGTTCAATTATTGAAATTTTAGTTGCTCATCCAGAAATTGATGCTGTGTTACCTACCATGGGAGGACAAACAGCCTTAAACTTATGTCTGGAATGTGATGAAAAGGGAATTTGGGCAGACTTTGGTGTTCGTTTAATTGGTGTAGATATTAACGCAATTAATATCACAGAAGACCGCGAACAATTCAAACAATTATTAGAGCGTATTGATGTACCTGCTGCACCTGCAAAAACAGCTACCTCTTACTTACAAGGAAAAGAAATCGCACAAGAATTCGGTTTTCCTTTGGTTATTCGTCCTTCGTTTACCCTTGGAGGGACAGGAGCTGCTTTTGTTCACCATGCAGAAGATTTTGACGATTTATTAACCCGCGGACTTGAAGCTTCTCCAATCCACGAAGTTTTAATTGACAAAGCTTTATTGGGATGGAAAGAGTATGAATTAGAGCTATTGCGCGATAAAAATGACAACGTTGTTATTATCTGTACTATCGAAAATATGGATCCTATGGGAATTCATACGGGAGACAGTATCACAGTAGCACCAGCGATGACTTTATCGGATCGTACCTTCCAAAAAATGCGCGATCTATCAATCAAGATGATGCGCAGTATCGGAAACTTCGCAGGAGGATGTAACGTACAGTTTGCCGTATCTCCAGACGAAAAAGAAGATATCGTAGCCATCGAGATTAACCCACGTGTTTCTCGTTCATCTGCACTTGCTTCTAAAGCAACTGGATACCCAATTGCTAAAATCGCTACGAAATTAGCCTTAGGATATACCTTAGATGAATTGCAAAACCAAATTACAAAATCGACATCTGCTTTATTTGAGCCGACATTAGACTATGTAATTGTGAAAATCCCACGTTGGAACTTTGATAAATTCGAAGGAGCAGATAGAACCCTAGGGTTACAAATGAAATCAGTAGGAGAAGTAATGGGAATTGGACGCTCATTCCAAGAAGCCTTACACAAAGCTACGCAATCGCTAGAGATCAAACGCAACGGTTTAGGCGCAGATGGTAAAGGATATACCAACTATGACCAAATCATCGATAAATTGACGCATGCAAGTTGGGACCGCGTATTCGTGATCTACGATGCAATTCAACACGGAATTCCATTGAGTAGAATTCACGAAATCACAAAAATCGACATGTGGTTCCTGAAACAATACGAAGAGCTTTATCTGTTAGAAAAAGAAATTTCGAATTACACGATCGAAACTTTACCTAAAGATTTGTTACTAGAGGCAAAACAAAAAGGATTTGCGGATAGACAAATTGCTCATATGTTGAAAACATTAGAGAGTAAAGTACACGAGTTGAGAGATAAGATGGATATCCAACGTGTATTCAAATTAGTAGATACCTGTGCGGCTGAATTCCCAGCAAAAACACCATACTACTATTCTACTTTCGAAGCAGATATTCAAAAAGCAGATGGAACAAGATATGTTTCAAATGAGAGTATCGTTACAGACAAGAAAAAAGTAGTGGTACTAGGTTCAGGACCAAACCGTATTGGTCAGGGAATTGAGTTTGACTACTCTTGTGTACACGGGGTATTAGCTGCAGAAGAAGCAGGATATGAAACTATTATGATTAACTGTAATCCGGAAACAGTTTCAACGGATTTCGATACAGCGAACAAATTGTATTTCGAACCTGTATTCTGGGAGCATATTTACGATATTATTCGCCATGAAAAACCAGAAGGAGTTATTGTACAATTAGGTGGACAAACGGCTTTAAAATTAGCCGAAAAATTACACCGTCATGGAATTAAAATCTTCGGAACTAGCTTTGACGCTTTAGACTTAGCAGAAGACCGCGGACGCTTCTCTACACTATTAGAAGAGTTAAACATTCCATTCCCACAATTTGGTGTAGCGAAAACAGCAGATCAAGCGTTAAAATTAGCCGATCAATTGGATTTCCCATTACTAGTTCGCCCTTCTTATGTACTAGGTGGACAAGGAATGAAGATTGTAATCAACAAAAAAGAATTAGAAGAACACGTTATTGATTTATTAAACCAAATCCCAGGTAACTCTCTTTTATTAGACCACTATTTAGATGGGGCAATCGAAGCAGAAGCAGATGCAATCTGTGATGGTGAAAACGTCTATATTATCGGAATCATGGAGCATATTGAGCCATGTGGAGTTCACTCTGGAGATAGCCACGCCATGTTACCACCATTCAACTTGGGAGAATTTGTTTTAAACCAAATCAAAGACCATACAAGAAAAATTGCTGTTGCACTACAAACCGTAGGGTTAATCAACATCCAATTTGCAATTAAAGACGATATCGTATACATCATTGAAGCCAATCCAAGAGCTTCAAGAACGGTACCTTTTATTGCAAAAGCATATGGAGAACCGTATGTAAACTACGCTACGAAAGTAATGCTAGGGCAAAATAAAGTAACAGATTTTACCTTCAATCCACAGTTGAAAGGATATGCCATCAAAACACCAGTATTCTCTTTCAATAAGTTTAGAGATGTGAATAAAGCATTAGGTCCTGAGATGAAATCAACAGGAGAAAGTATTTTGTTCATCGACAACTTAAGAGATGACCAATTTTATGAAATCTATTCTCGTAGAAAGATGTACTTGAGTAAATAAAATAAAAAACTCTTCCCTAGGGAAGAGTTTTTTATTTGTATTAAATTTCTTTTAAGCCTCCCATAACAGGTCCCTTTCTAGGTGAAAAGCTATAGAGTATGCCTCCAACACAGGCTTCATATTCTCCAGCTTTATCTCCTTTACCTACGCGGATAAGAAAGACTGCACTACTCACTACATTGTGGCCTCCAGCTATACGTCTTCTTAATTCTTCTAGTTGATAATCACCCAGGGCAACATCTCCTCTACTCCTAGCTCTCATCTCATCTACATAGGAGAAGTTACAGCTTACATATTCCTCTTTTATAACGGTTCTCTTTCGACTGTTACCAATCCAATTACTACTCATTGACTTTGATTCCGCCGAGTCCTTTGTTTCAATTGCTGCAGCTGCAACTACGTCCTTCTTCATTTCTTGTGCCTGAAGTCCAGCGGTAAATAACAATAAACCTAAAACTGCAAATCCTATTTTTTTCATATCAGACCTTTTTATATTCCTATGCTGCGTTCTACTTAACACAAAGGAAAGTATTTAAAATCAAATCTAACTTACTGTTAATTTACAACTTATAATTTGAATAAAAAAACAAATTAACAACTTACTATTAAAAATAGGTTAGACCATCTTTTTTATTTTAACAAATACTTTTGATTATTTGCTACAAATCGGCACAAACCAAATACTACATAACCGCGCAATAATGTCTATTTTTGGAGGATAATCTAACTGTTGTATTATGTCGCAAGAAATTACCCTTGGTCTTTTAGTCCTTTCTATTTTACTTATTGCTTTTCTCCTCGGAAAAAAGACAACAGCCAAAACCGCTACTACTGCGGATCAGTTGCAACTTTTGGCGGAGAAAGACTTTCTACTTCAACAAAACCAGCAATTGCAAGCAGATAAGATCAAAATAGAAGAACAAACAGAAATACTTCGTCAGGACAATCAAGAGCTAATTGCGCGTATCTCTATTCGGGAAACGGAATTGCTTAATCTAAAAGAAAAACTTGAGGTACAACAAAAGCAAACCTTGGAATTACAGGAAAAATTTACTGTTCAATTTGAAAATCTAGCCAATAAAATACTCGAAGAAAAAAGCAATAAGTTTACGCAGCTCAACAAGGCACAAATGCAAACGATCCTCACCCCATTACAAGAAAAAATAGGTCTATTTGAACAAAAGGTAGAACAGACACACAAGGAGAGTATTGATCATCATGCAGCCTTACGTCAACAAATTTTTGGACTCCAACAGGTACATGCCAAGATGAGTGAAGAAACCGTAAACCTGACCAAAGCCCTCAAAGGAGATAACAAAATGCAAGGGAATTGGGGAGAAATGATACTGGAAAGTGTATTGGAAAAATCGGGTCTAGAAAAAGATAGAGAGTATAAAACACAACCGAGTTACACCAGTGAAAATGGCAATCGCCTGCAACCTGACGTCGTGATCTACCTGCCCGATCACCGTCACCTTGTCGTCGATTCTAAAGTATCCTTAGTGGCTTATGAGCAATATATTAATACCTCAGAATCACAAGAGCAAAACCGTTTTCTACAAGAGCATATTCTCTCAATTAAACGACATATTGAAAACTTATCAGACAAAAATTACTACGAATTATACAAGGGGACAAGTCCCGATTTCGTTCTGCTATTTATTCCGATTGAAACGGCTTTTTCCGTAGCAGTAAATGCGGATAATACGCTATATACTAAAGCATTTGAAAAAAACATTGTCATTGTTACGCCTTCTACCCTACTCGCAACCTTGCGAACGGTAGAAACCATTTGGAGACAGCAAAAACAACAGGAAAATGCCTATGAAATTGCCCGACAAGCAGGCTTACTGCACGATAAATTTGTAGGCCTCATCAACGATCTGACCAAAATAGGTAAAAAACTAGAGGAAACGCGAAATGAATATGATAATGCATTCAACAAACTGAGCCTTGGTAAAGGTAATTTACTAACCTCCGTCCAAAAACTCAAAGACATGGGAGCGAAAGCGAAAAAAACAATTGATCCTACTTTGTTAGAAGAATAGCGTTGTTTGAAATTTGGCGTTTGGCATTTGGTGTTCGGCATTTGACGTTTGGTGTTTGGCTTTGGTGTTTGGCTTTGGTGTTTGGCTTTGGAATTACGATTTACCCTTTTCCCTTTTCCCTTTTCCCTTTTCCCTTTTCCCTTTTCCATAACCAATAACTTTTTTTCATTACTTTTATTATTAGAATATGATTAGAAATTTTAATTTCCTATATCTAAGCTGTACTTTTGCACGTGAATTGAAAAAATGATTGTTAAACACTTTATAAAATTCTACCTATGTTTTTTAAAGATATGCACCCAGCCGACATTGCTGAAGCTATTTCAGAAATGAGAAGAAGAGAACGAAATCTTCATTTTCTAAAGCTTTCCCCCGAGCTGAAGGTCGAAGTGTTTTCATTTTTAGATATTAATATTCAGGAAGAAATTGTACGCAGTATGACGCGTGAAGACTACGCAGAGGTACTGAATAATTTAGAGCCTGACGACAGAACGGAACTATTAGAAAATTTCCCTGATGAATTAATCAAGTATTCCATCAATCTACTAAACGATACAGAGAAGCAAATTGCTTTAAATCTAATCGGGTATAAAGAGGATAGTATTGCGCGTTTAATGACGCCTTTGTACATTCAAACCAAAGCAAATAAAACGGTTAAACAAGTCTTACAACACATCAAAAAATATGGTAAAAAGGCAGAAACCTTAAACTATATTTACGTGGTAGATGATCATAATGTTTTGATTGATGACTTAAAAATCGGCCAATTATTAATGGCAGAGGAAGATACGCTAATCGCGGACCTTATTGATCACAACTTCGTTTCTTTGGTAACGACTATGCCCATGGAAGATGCTTTCGATATTTTTGAGAAATACGATCGCTCAGCCATGCCTATTATAACCGAAAAAGGTGTTTTAGTAGGTATTGTAACCTTCGATGATATCCTTGATAAAATTAAAGAACGAGACACCGAAGACATCCAAAAATTCGGGGGGATGGAAGAATTAGACCTATCCTATACGCATACGCCCTTAGCGGAATTAGTTAAAAAACGCGCAGGTTGGTTGATTGTGTTATTTTTAGGAGAAATGTTAACCGCATCTGCTATGGCTTACTATGACCAAGAAATAGAAAAAGCGGTTGTATTAGCGCTATTTGTACCACTTATTATTTCCAGTGGAGGTAACTCAGGTTCTCAGGCTGCCTCTTTAATTATTCGTGCCATGGCCATTGGAGAGCTTAAACTTAGTGATTGGTGGTATGTGATGCGCAAGGAAATTGCCTCTGGATTAATGCTGGGAAGTATCTTAGGTATCATTGGTTTTGTGCGTATTTTCATTTGGCAAGAAGCCGGTATTTACGACTACGGAGAATATTGGTTATATGTGGGCTTGAGTGTTTCTATTTCCTTACTATTCATTGTGCTTTGGGGAACGTTATCTGGTTCTATTATCCCTTTTGTTTTAAAGAAATTTGGTATGGACCCCGCCACTGCCTCGGCACCTTTTGTCGCTACCTTGGTAGACGTTTCAGGATTGATCATCTACTTTACTATTGCTGCGATGTTCCTGACAGGAAAACTATTGTAAATCAACGAAACACCATAAAAAAATCCGATAGGCCTTACCTATCGGATTTTTTATATCATTACCAAAGGGATAACTCCTTTTGGATACTTTGTCTTTCCATACACGTCTAACTTTTCTAGACGCAGCTGACTTTAATTAACTCCTTTACTCGTTGGTAATTCGGTGCCTTTATCGATCAGGTGTAAATTTTTATCGATGTTGTAGTATAGCTGTGGATTCACCGTATCTTGATAAACAGTAACACTCGTTTGATATTCATCGGCATAAGCTACTGTTGCTTGTTTACTACTACACGATACCAAAGCCAATAGGGTTACCAAAATCCCAGCATAGAAAAGAATACTATAGTTCATATGTTTCTAATTTTAGGGAAGATACAACATTATTCCTCTCTAAAAGAAACTTTTTTCATGTTAGGTAAGAAGCAAGCAATAATCCCCAACAGCGGCAAATAAGCACATACGCTGTAGATATATTCAATAGAGGTATGATCGGCCCACCATCCTAACAAAGCTGAACCTAATCCGCCCATACCAAAGGCAAAACCGTAAAATAAACCAGATACCATTCCAATTTTCTTAGGCAATAATTCTTGAGCATACACCAAAATAGATGGGAATGCAGAGGAAATAATAAAACCAATAACCACAATGAGTATCCCCGTCCAAGCCAAATCTACATGGGGCAACAACAGCGTAAAAGGAGCTGCTCCTAGCACTGAAAACCAAATGATATACTTGCGCCCTACCTTATCTCCTAAAAATCCGCCAATCAACGTTCCCAAAGCAACGGCAATTAAAAAGTAAAACAAATACACTTGAGCCTGTACTTCCGTAATGCCAAATTTATCCATCGTATAGAACTGGAAATAACTCGAGATACTCGCTACGTAGAAATACTTGGAAAAAATTAAAAGCAAGAGAACAACAATCGCGCTGTTGACTTTAAATGCAGATAGTTCTGGAATGCGTATTTTCTTCTTCTCTTTTGTTGCTGCATGACTTAGAATGCCCTTATACCAGGTTCCGATAAAATAGTACACAAACTGAGCGATAATGGCCACAACCACAAACCACAAGAGATGTTGTTGTCCTTGAGGCAAAACAAGCCAAGCCACTAAAAGAGGGGCTAATGCAGTTCCTGTATTTCCACCAATCTGAAAAATAGACTGCGCCAAACTTCGCTTACCGCCAGATGCTACATAAGAAACACGGGAAGACTCAGGATGGAAAATCGAAGATCCTATTCCAATACAAGTAACCGCTACTAATACCCAAAAATAACTTGGAGCAAATGCCAGTAAAATCACACCTATAGTGGTGCATAACATGCCGTAAATTTGAGAGTAAGGTTGAGGTCTTTTATCTGTAAAATTACCTACTAAAGGTTGTAAAAGCGAAGAGGACATTTGATAAAAGAACGTAATCAATCCAATTTGCGCAAAACTTAACTGGTAATTTTCTTTTAATAGTGGATACGTAGCAGGAACGATAGCCTGTAACAAATCATTGCATAAGTGCCCAAAACTAATAGCGAGTAAAATTGGATAAACAGTCTGATGAGAGAGCGTTTGCTTGTTTACTTTGTCCAACACTTTGTGCTGAATACTTAAAATTTTGTTCATAACCTAAATTTGAAGTACACAAAGGTAAGTATTTTTTATCCTGCTTTAGGTGTTTGGGACTTCCTAAACTCCATTACTACTAAAAGCGTCATCTTTTATTAGCAATCATTTTAATATCTAAAATAATACACTGAAACACTTCTTTAAATGCATGAATTGCACAAAAAAACAAAGGTAATTTCTGGTGCTTTTACTGTAAAACAGCAGCCTTCCACTTGTCATATGGCAAATCCCCAAAAAAAAGACAGCTGCAAAAAAGAATTTAGATTCTCCTTTACAGCTGTCTTTTTTTGGGGTCGAAATCAATTAGTCTTCTAATTCTTCTGACTCTACATAGCGCGCCATTTCTCTTTCGTAGAACTCGCCTGCTTGTACGACTAACGTTTCCATTTCTCCTTCTACTTCTGACTCTTCTGACTCTTCAATCGACTCTAAAAATTCGATTTCGTCTGTGTTTAAGTTGATAATAAAACGAGGAAACTCTAGGTGTATAATAAAGATATCATCTAAGTGATCTGTATTATCTGCTAAAACAAATTTAGGTAATTGCATGATTTTTTATTTTAAATTAGTATTAATCAATCGATTCGATATCTGATGAAAACGCGCATAGAGCAAAATGGCAGCGGAGGTTAATCCCGCTAATAGACCAATCCAAATGCCTGGTGTTCCAACACTGGTGTATAAACTCAAATATACGGATAATGGGAAACCCACCATCCAATAGGAGATAAAAGTAATAATCATCGGTACATTTACATCTTGCAAACCGCGCAAAGCCCCTAAGGTTACCACTTGTAAACAATCGGAGATTTGAAAAATAGCAGCAACAAGTAAGAGCTGTCCTGCAATGAGAATGACTTCTTCATTCATGGCCGCATTAACGCTATCTTTTGCATCCAAAAACAGCAAAGGAATATAGTTATGGAATAGAACGAATAGCAAGGCAAAAACAACATAAATGATTAAAGCCATCAACATGATCGAACGCGCTACGGTACGCAAATACGCATAGTTCTTTAATCCCATTTGATTTCCTACGCGAATAGTGGCTGCTACCCCTAACCCGCTGGCAAACATAAAAGTCATCGAAGACATACTCAACGCAATTTGGTTTGCCGCTTGAGATACAGTTCCCAACATACCAGATAGCCAAACAGCACCAACGAATAAAGCTACTTCAAAGAAGCTCATTAACCCAGAGGGTATGCCTATTTTGGAAATCTGCTTTAGTACATCTTTTTTTATTTCACTAAACTTCAATTTACTCATAAAGGGTTTAAACATCTCTTGTCTGGTCAATGCAAAATGCATGTAAACAATCATGACAACACGAGAAATTAATGTTCCATATGCTGCCCCTAACATGCCCATTGTGGGGAAAAACCACACACCGTAAATTAGCAGGTAATTAAATGTTAGGTTGACAATATTACAAATTATAGTCGCATACATCGAATTTTTAGTCTGAGATTTCCCATCTGCAAATTGCTTGTACCCTTGGTACATAACCAAAGGAATGATAGACAAGGCAACAATATCTAAAAAGGGTTTCGCTAGTACAGTAACCTCCTCAGGTTGCCCCATATAGCGCAAAAAGGGCTTCGCTAAAAAGATAATCGAAAACAAAAGCAGTCCTACTACAGTACAAAGAAATAGTCCATTGACAAAAGTAGATCTCCCTCCTTCTACGTCATTTGCGGCATCACTTTTTGCTACAAAAGGCGTAATAGCAGTTGAAAAACCAACCCCTAAAGAGATAGCGATAAACACGAAACTATTTGCTAATGAAGCTGCTGCCAATTCTGTGGGGCCAATCTTTCCTACCATAATATTGTCTATGACTCCAACCACAGTATGTCCCAACATGGCTAAAATAATAGGATAGGCTAATTGAATATTATATCGAAATTCCTTAATGTAAATGGAAAGATTCATCTGCTAAAAATTTGTGCAAATATACTGACTTGAAAACGAAAGAATCTGATGGGTTAACAAATTCTTTTAAAAGAATGACCAAACAACGGCAAACTATTTGCTTTTATATTTTTCAAACAAAACTAAAAACACAAAGCTATGACAAGATTCACAAAGATTACAGCCTTATTTTTGGCTTTGAGCATGGGTATGCTTCCTTCAGCCTTTGCTCAAAAGAAAACCGTCCCTTATTATCCCAAAGGATTTCGAATTGGATTTGGTCTACATGGTGGAATTTCTACAAATTCGGATTACGATGCTGTTTTTGGAGCAGATGCGCGTTTGCAATATGATCTAAGCAAAGAAACCTCCTTTACCTTAACTAGTGGATACACCCACCTCAAGGAAAAACACGATCAAGACATCGGTTTAATACCTGTAAAAGCTGGTTTTAAACACTTTATGACCAAAAACATCTATGCCATGGGTGAACTAGGTGCTGGTTTTGGTACCCACCAAGGCTCAGGAAATACCCTGATTTGGAGTCCGTCTATTGGATATGCCAATAAGTATATTGACGTAAGTCTCCGATATGAACGCTACAATGACTTTCACGTTGATCAAATAGGACTGCGTGTGGCTTATGGTTTCAGTTTAAAAAACTACAAGAAAAAATAAAAGGAATAAAAAAGGGTCTTTCATAGACCCTTTTCTATTTTTCATTGAGCAATCGCTCTCGATATTTAGATAAATTTTCCTCAATATGTTCAGGCAATTCAGGTAGCTGAACATCCGTAAGTCTCTCTGTTATTTCCAATAGAATACTTGCAAAAATATAGCGACACAATGATTTATTGTCAGCTGGAATTACATACCAAGGGCAAGTTTCCGTTGAAGTCTTCTCGATGGCTTCCTCGTAATAGGTCTGATATTCCTCCCAAAACTCTCGTTCTCTGACATCTTCTGGCGCAAATTTCCAGTGGTGCTTCTCTTTACCTAAGCGCCTTAAAATGCGTCCCTTTTGCTCATCTTTTCCCAAATGCAAAAAGAACTTTAAAACCACTACCCCGTTATTACTGATATGCTCTTCAAAATTGGCAATCTCCTTATAGCGTTTTTCCCAAAACGCTTCATCAATATCTTCGACTTCTTTAATGTGAGGTAGACGCTCCTGTAAGACAATCTCAGGATGCACACGAGAAACCAATACATTTTCGTACTGTGTTCGATTAAACACCGTAAACTTTCCCTTTTCGGGCAATGCAATATAATGACGCCACAAATAATCGTGTTCTAATTCTGTTGACGTTGGCTTTTTGAAGCTCTGAACCACTACCCCTCTTGCGTTGATTGACTTGAATACCTCGCGAATTAAGCTGTCTTTTCCTGCAGTATCCATGCCCTGAATACAAATCAAAAAACTATAACGGTTATGCGCATACATTAATTCCTGAAACTTAGCTAAATGCCTACTTAATTCCTCTAATTTTCGAATCGCCTTTTTAGGACTCATCTCAAAATCGGGTATTGTACTCAACTTTTTTAGTTTCGTCTTTCCAATAACTTTGTATTTCTGTTCAAAACTCATGTCAATTTTATTCGTTAAGTAATTCGTATGTATTAAATTTATAAAATTCAATTCAGGTAACCATGAAAAAATTGACTTTAGAATTTTTGTATCACATTATTGGTTTAAGTGCAGCATCTGGTTTGTACTATGCAGAAGATAAATTGCATCTTATTGCCGATGATAGTACCTACCTCTATCACTATGATATTCCATCCAAACAGCTCTATAAAACGGCTATTACCGAAGATTACATTGGGCAGGAAAACATCGCCAAAGCGGATAAACCCGATTTAGAATCGATGGCTTTTGATGGAATTAACTACTATTTATTTGGATCAGGCTCAGGTTCTAAGACCAATCGTAATACCCTCTATGAGGTACACCAATTGACCAATGAGCCTGTGAGTAAACAATCGTTGGATGTATTATATGAATCCATGATGGCTTTTGCTCATTTAGAGCACGAAGATTTTAATATTGAAGGCGTCGTTTTTGACCAAGAAACTTGGTACTTTTTTAATCGTGGCAATGGACCTAAGCAGCAAAATGGCGTATTCACCGTAACGGGAGAAAGCATTTTAGACAATTTCAGAATTACCTATACCCCCATCAAGCTACCACTAATAGATCAGGTACAAGCAGGATTTACTGATGCAGTTCTCGTAGATGATTCGATTTACTTTATCGCTACGGCTGAAGATTCCAACTCTACCTATGCAGATGGCGAGATTAAAGGTTCACTGGTAGGTAAGCTCAACCTTAAAAAAATGAAAGTTGAAAAGACAAAAATCATTAGTGCAGATCAAAAATTTGAAGGTATTACCGTTTACAAAAACGCTAAAAAAGAAGTGACCTTTTTATTGTGTACAGATCCTGATAATCCAGATTTACCCACTTCAATCTATCAATTGACCATAAAAAAATAGGATCCTGAGGATCCTATTTTTTTTATATTTCATTTGGAATACTTTCCTTATTTCTCAAGCGCCAATTGGTCCAAACGGCCAACATAAAATAGAATAAACACACCAACCACATTTGCATAAACAAATCAGTAATGTCGCGTAAAGATGCACCAAATTGCGTCAAAGCAACAAAACCTTTAGTCCCAATGGTGGAAGGGACGAAAAAAGACACCACTTTAATTGCCGTTGGAAATGCGGTTGTTGGCCAGGATAATCCCGTCATCAACAAGGTTGGAATGGAAAAAAGGGTAATCGTCATAATCGAATCTTCTCGATGTTTAAAGAAATTCGCCAATGTCATCCCTAAAAAAGTAACAGACAACAAAAACGGAACTAAAAACAATACAACCTCTCCAACATGACCGCGTTGTGGAAACGTAAATACATGCATAACAAAACCTAACACAATCAACATCATCAGCATGGATAGGATCAAATAGGCCAAGCTTCGTCCTATTGTCAAAAAGAAGTTGGAAAATCGCCCTTGAGCAAAAGCAAAGGCTGATGAGAATTGTTTACGTTCGCGCAACGTTCCAGCTAATATTCCCATCCCATTCAATTGTAATGTTTGAACGGCAATCAAAAACACAGCAGGCATTAAAAAAGTCGCGTATCCTCCATTGATATTAAACAGCGGTTTGGCTGTTACATCAAAAGGTCGTCGACTTGCAGCAGCTTGTTTCATGGGAACTCCTCCTGCCATCATTTTATTTACTTCAACCTGGCCACCTAAGGTTCCTGCCGTTACCATGACTGCCCCAAGTGTTTGTTTATAGTATAACATATAAGAGGCATCACAATAAGCACCAATCGTCGGAACAATTCCCTTCTGTAAATCTCGAGCAAAATGCTCGGGAATCACAATAATTCCCTTTATTTTTTCTTGATAAAATGCATCCTGAGCCAAATCCATACTCGCAGTTCGCATCGCTACGTGCAACTGAGGCGTAGCATCCAACATGCGATCGATTTGATGGCTCATCTTTGAGTCATCTTGGTTGACGATCGCCACAGGCAATTCCGTAATCACTTCTTTGGAATAGACGTACGAATATACAAAAGCCACAAGTAGCACACACACCAGATAGGTAATTACAATGGCTGAGTCTTTAAAAATCATTTTGATTTCTCGTTTACACGACTCAAGAATCAAAGCGCAATTGTCGATTAGTCCTCTAAGCATCATAGCCTCCTTTCTGTAATTTTTTATAGTAAAACGGTAAACCGATTAATCCCATGCAAATAAAAATAGCAAAGGCAATTAAATAGCCCGCTTGTTCTGCATTAAATGAAATACCTCGAATGGCGTAGTTCACCACAAATCGCATATAGGAATGGAAGGGAAATACGTAATTTACTCCACGTACAAAACCACTCATTCCCTCAGGTGGAAACGTATATCCAGCAAAAGAAAACGCTACTGCGGCATAAGCTCCTCCAATAGTTAGGGCGATTCTCAAGCTATTCATCACGGATGCAAGAAAGAATCCCATACTTTGACAGACGATCATAAACAAAAAGAAAAATAAATTGAGCATCCAGAAATTACCTTTTAAAGGCATACTCAACTTGTAAAACACATAGGTATTCATATAGAAGCCCAAGACTAAAAACACCAAAGAGTAGGGTAAGATCTTGGCCAATGCCACGACCCAAACCTTATTATTCGCGCGTTCTAATAATTCTTGTCCTTTTCTGTATTTTAAATCAACGCCAAAAACGTAAATAGAGACAACTAGCATAATGATTTGCAAGGCCATTGGCATAAAGGCCAATCCCAAGTAGTATTCGTAGCTGGTATACGGATTAAACAACACATGTTCCTCTACCTTGATTGGTGCAACAGAAGCCAAGGCTTGATCAGGTGTTAGTCCTCCTTGCTCTAGCGATATGGTTCGAACTCCAGCAGCTAAGTATCCCGCCGCAGTTTGAAAATCACGTTGAATTAAACCCGCAGGCAGTAAATACTGTCCATTGTAATAACATGTCACATTGGTTCTCACTCCTTTCTGCACATTTTTTTGAAAGTCTTTTGGAATGATAATCAACGCAAAAGAATCCCCTCTACGCACCGTTTTTTGTCCCTCCAACTCATCGTTTACTTCATAAACAATTTGCATAGCGGAGCTAGCATCAATAAAACTAGCCAGTTTACGTGAAGTACTACTTTTATCTAAATCGAGTATTGTGACAGGTAAGTCTCGAGAAACTCCTTCTTGTAACAAAGCCCCGTAGTAAAAAAACAACATCAAGGGAATGCCCAAGATCAACACCAAAATTCGCGGCGTTGTCAGCATACGCTTAAACTCTTCTTTGACTAGGGATAGCAAACCTTTACTCACGTTCTATTATCTTTTACTTCAAACTACTTTCTACTACTAAAGCACTCATTCCTGGTCGTAATCCTTCTACTTTTTGGGTTGGATACGCCTTGATTAAGAATGTTTTCATATCAAAATCACCTTTTGCTTTGGTAGCACTCCAAGTGGCATAATCCCCTTGTACTGCAATATAGTGTACTTCTAATTCAATTTCTTGATTGCCTAAAGCGGGAACGATAGCCTGGAACCTTGTATTCATTTTGAATTTATGCATCAAATCTTCACGAATATTAAAGTTCACCCAGATATCTGTTAAATCCACTAGATTGACAATGGGATAGCCTGAATTAACAATCTCCCCTTTGTTGGGCATAATGGTATAAACTTCTCCTGCTTGTGGCGATTTCACTTCTCCTTCTCCTTTGTAGATTAGGACTTCTTCAACCGCACCTTTTGCTTGATTTACAACAGCTAAAGCTGCTGCTTTATCTTCTGTTCGCGCACCGCTTTTGGCCATTTGATAGGTTGCGCTTGCTGCTTTTTCTACTTCTTGAGCCGCAATATACTTGGCATAAGCTTCATCCTTTTGCTGAGCGGGAATTACTTTTTCTCTGTATAGGTTTTCAACTCTAGTATAGGTTTTTTGTGCAAATTCAGCTCCTGCTTTCGCTTGTTGCCACATGTTGTACGCTGCCTGAACTTCTTCTTTTCTCGCACCTGTATTGGCTTTTGCATCTTGCGCTAATGCCGCAGCACGCAATGCCTCTACTTGTTGTAATTTTGCATCGATCTCTGGGGTACTGATCTGAACTAACACTTGTCCTGCTTGTACTTGATCCCCTTCTTTGACTAAAATAGTATCAATCCTACCCGGAATTTTTGACGATACATTGATTTGCGTAGCATCCACCTGTCCTTGAATATAGCTTTCCTGTGGTGCACTCATATACCAAATCGATAGAGCGAAAACCACAACAACTACGACAATTCCTACTATTGCACTTATTACTTTATTTTTCATCTTACCTTCAAATTATTTTGCAAATTGGACAAACTCATTACTTAAACCGGTGTATTCAAATAGGGAAGCTAAATTAGACACATAGTAAAAATGCGCCTGAAGTTTCTTTAATTTTACTGCAGATAAATTCAATTCAGCATCCACTACTTCTGTTGAAGTGGCAAACCCTTCGATAAACGCCTTATTGCGTACGCGTAAATATTCGGTTGCCATTGTTTCTTGCGTGGTTAGGTTATCTATTTGTTCTTGCTGTTTTTGAATATCTTGATACAATTTCGCTACCAACATCTTGATATCGGATTTTGCTTTCTCTTCAAATAAGGCAACACTTTCACGAGTAGCCTTGGCTGCTTTGATTTCATTTCTGTTTCTCAATCCTTCAAATAAGGTATAGGTAACTCCCACACCCACCGTCCAAGGTTTATTGTTGTCATAGAGCACGTCCAACCCACTAATGGGATTATTATGAGCCAGTACTGTTTGACCAAAGGCCACTACCGTTGGATAATTTGCCGATTGTTTTGCTTTAATCCCTTGTGTGGCTAATTCTTTTTGCAAGCTCAGTTTTTGTAATGCAGGATAGTGTTCTTCTGCTGATACTTGGTAATAGTCTAAGGCTTCCAACTCCGAGAGCACAAAGAAATCGCTACTCAAATCAGCAGTTACCTCTTCTACTTCCATGGTATTCGCCAACGCCAAACGCGCTAAAGTGGCATCTTTTTTTGCGGCGTCCAATTCTCGGCTAGCATCGGATACTGCAACATCGGCAGCCATGCGTTGAACCGGTGCAATCATCCCGTGTTCTTCTAACTTCAGTGCATCATCTTGATGCTTTTTCATTCCTTCCAAAACATCTTGACGCACGGTTAATGCACGTTCAGCTAGCTTAACTGTATAATAACGAACCACAAGTTCAGATATTAACTTGTCTTTGGCTTGTTCCAACTCTTTCTCGCCTATTTCGCTTTTTAGTTTTCCAGCTTTCACTGCGGCATTAATCTTTCCGCCTGTAAAAATAGGCCATGTCGCCATGAATCCTCCAAAAGCCATATCTCTTTTATTGAAGTCAACCGACCAGTTTCCCAATACCTCTGCATTGGGTAGATGAACGAAATCCCCTACTTGGTTTCGCAGACCATTAAAGTCCAAGCCCAACGAACGATCCATATAGAGTCCCATTCCGAAAGCTTTTACTGTTGGCAAACGCAAACCTTTCATAGCCTTCCATTCATATTGGTGCACTTCTTCTTGTTTTTCCATCGCTTTAATCAAGCTATTTTCCTCGTTCATCACACGCATAGCCTCGGAAAAAGACAAACTTTGACCGTAGCTCGTAGTTGAAATAGAAAAGCAAAATAAAGGCCCCCCGATAAGTAGAAAAAAACGTTTCAAGTTTATTCTTTTCATTCACTTAATGTTGTTAATTACACATAAATGCTTCAATAAATATACAATCTTTTTCACTTTATAAAGCACTATTTTTAATCGTTTTACAAATATAACACTATCCTTGAACTGCAAAAAAATTATCAAGGATGAAATACGACTTCTCTTTCAATAAATTTTAATAAGGATGGCATAAAAAAATCCCTTCTTCAAAAAACTCGCAAAACACATGCCAAGATTTTTTAAAAGAAGGGAATTTTCAGGAAACACTTATTTTCCTCTTATTTTTCAATATCGCGTAAGCTTTCCATTTTCTTATGCGCTAAGAATCCTTTGATATCTTCAAAGTGTTCTTTCACTCGTTTATTGCCAAATTCAAATACTTTTTCAGCCAGACCATCTAAGAAATCACGGTCGTGAGACACTAAGATTACCGTTCCTTCAAAATCTTTTAATGCCGCTTTAATGATATCTTTGGTTTTCATATCCAAGTGGTTGGTCGGCTCATCAAGAATAAGCAAGTTATAAGGTTCTAGCAATAACTTCACCATGGCTAATCTTGTTTTCTCTCCTCCAGAAAGGACTTTTACTTTCTTTTGAATATCGTCTCCAGAGAACATAAAAGCACCCAATATATTTTTAATTTGCGTGCGAATATCCCCTTCTGCAATGCGATCTACGGTTTCGAAAATCGTCAAATCACCATCGAGTAGAGACGCTTGATTTTGGGCGAAATATCCCACTTGACTATTGTGTCCTAATTCAATTGATCCCACATAGTCAATCTCTCCCATGATCGCCTTGATCATCGTTGATTTCCCCTCTCCATTTTTCCCTACAAACGCCACTTTTTGTCCGCGCTCTATCACCATATTAGCATCTTTAAACACCACGTGTTCTCCGTAAGTTTTTCCCATTTCGGTCACCGTTACTGGATATTGCCCTGAACGCGCAGCTGGCGGAAACTTCAGGCGAAGTGCAGAATTATCAACTTCGTCTACTTCGATAATTTCCAATTTCTCCAACATTTTAACGCGCGATTGTACTTGCAATGTTTTGGAATAGGTTCCTTTAAAACGCTCAATAAATTCGGTTGTTTCGGCAATCATTTTTTGTTGTTCTTCATATGCCTTTAACTGATGTGCTCTACGATCTTGACGCAAAACCAAATAATCTGAATATTTCGCTTTGTAATCGTAGATTTTTCCCATCGTTACTTCAATAGTACGATTGGTAATATTGTCAACAAATGCACGGTCATGGGAAATTACCATGACAGCTTTGGCTTGTGTCAATAAGAATTCCTCTAACCATTGGATACTCTCGATATCCATGTGGTTGGTTGGCTCATCCAATAAAATCAAATCGGGTTTTTGCAATAGAATCTTTGCTAATTCGATACGCATTCTCCACCCTCCACTAAATTCAGCGGTTGGTCGAGTAAAATCTTCGCGTAGGAATCCCAATCCTTTCAATACTTTTTCTACCTCTGCTTCGTAGTTTACTTCTTCTATCGAATAAAACTTCTCACTCAATTCCGATACGCGTTCGATGAGCTTCATATAGGCATCACTTTCGTAATCGGTACGTACCGTTAACTCTTCGTTGATTTGCTCAATTTCATTCTTCATGGCGAAAATCTGAGCAAAGGCTTTGGATGTTTCTTCAAAAACAGTACAATCATCAGCCGTTAATAAATGCTGAGGCAAATAGGCTATCACCGCTTCTTTTGGTGCTGCAACAACCCCTGAAGAAGGTTTATTTTCGCCTGCCACAATTTTTAATAAGGTAGATTTACCCGCCCCGTTTTTTCCCATTAAGGCAATTTTGTCATTTTCATTAATGGAGAAACTCACACCACTAAAAAGCGTTGTACTACCAAATTGGACAGCAACATCATTAACTGTTATCATATTGTATTTTATTAAAACAGGTGCAAATATAGTATTTGTTTGTTTTAGATGGGGATATTTTTAAGGAGATCAGCGGCAAAAGAAACAAAGTTTATTTTTTTAGTACTCCTTATATATATAGGTGTAAAAAAGCCCAGCAGTACTGCTAGGCTTTTTCCTGAAAAAACTACAACTGAAAGTAGTTGGTGTAATTTTGTAAATCCTTATCCCCCCTACCGGAAAGGTTTACGACTACAATATCAGTTGGCAAAAACGTTTTATGTTTGAGTGCTGCGAGGGCATGTGAACTTTCAATAGCGGGAATAATACCCTCTAGTTTACACAGTTCCAATCCTGCTTCCATCGCTTCTGCATCTTTAATGGCAAAGAATTCTGCGCGATCTTCTTGTTTCATCAAGGCGAAGAGCGGACCAAAACCGGGATAATCTAACCCTGCCGAAATAGAATAGGCTTCCAGTGGTTCTCCTGCTTCATCTTGCATGAATAAAGTTTTGCTTCCGTGAAGTACACCAGGCTTTCCTATAAACGATGTGGCTGCTGTTTGTGTGGTAGTCACGCCCATACCTCCTCCTTCTGCGACGATCAACTTCACACGAGGATCTTCTAAAAAGGCATAGAAAGCACCTGTGGCATTACTTCCACCACCAACACTAGCAATAACATAGTTCGGTTGATCTACGCCCTCTTTCTCTCTCAATTGCTGTTGAATTTCTTTGGAGATCACTGATTGAAAACGCCCCACCATATCGGGATACGGATGAGGTCCTACAACAGATCCGATTAAGTAATAGGTATCAGTTGGGTTTTCAATCCAGTAAAGCAAAGCTTCATCTACTGCTTCTTTTAAGGTCTGTGTTCCTGTTTTGGCTGCGCGAACCTCAGCTCCTAACATCTTCATGCGCGCTACATTAGGTGCTTGACGTTCAATATCGGTTGCTCCCATAAATACCACACATTCCAATCCAGCTAACGCACATACGGTTGCTGTGGCTACGCCGTGTTGTCCTGCCCCAGTTTCGGCAATAATCTTCTTTTTACCTAAGCGTTTGGCTAGCAAGACTTGACCAATGGTATTGTTGATCTTATGCGCTCCTGTGTGACATAAATCTTCTCTTTTTAAATAGATTTTAGTCTGATACAAATCCGATAAACGCGCTGCATAATACAAAGGCGTTGGTCGGCCTACATAATCGGCTAAAAGCTTTTGATACTCCGCCTGAAAAGCGGGCTCATTCATTATTTCTATATACTTCTCTTGTAGTTCTGCTACAATAGGCTGTAAAGCTGGAGGGATGAATGCTCCTCCAAAATCGCCATAAAATCCGGCTTGATTGACTTGATACTTCATGTTGAGTTTGATTAAATTAATTTGTTTTTTTAATTTTTGGACACAAAAAAAGGGCTTGTCGTGATGACAAGCCCTTAGAGGTGTAGGAATAATATACTCGTTTCCTTATATTTTTTCTTCATACATACCAATAGCAGGACAGCTCACGACGTCTTGACGTAAGTTGCTCCACCACCAATTGTTTGTATGTTTAAAATTCATTTCTGTTATTTTTACGGTGTAAAGGTAGGAATTAATTTTACTCTACCAAATAAAAAAAGCTATCTGTTAGTTCAGACAGCTTTTACTTTTTACAGCATGACTAATGCATTCTTCTCTGGATCAATCTCTGAAACATCATATCCACTAAACTTTTTCAAGTAGGTTTTGATTGACGTTCCAAATCCATCGCTAAATGAATTAGCTCCATTACTTTTCAAATATTTTCTCACAGATCCAGCTCCTCCTAAATGAGCAGCGGCCAGTATCCCCGACTCCGTGATTCTGATCCCATCAATTCTACGACCTTCATACGATTTAATCTCGTTGCGTAGAATCCATTTGTTTTTAGCTATTAAAGCATCAAATGCTTTTTCTTGTAATAGCGGATCATTCAAAAACTCTTCAGAATCAAAAATTCCTATTGATCTTAGAGCTAACCTTCCGAATTGGTATTTTCCGATGTAGCCATACGAGTTGACAATTCGATACAAGCCATTCGATTCTCTTGCACCTAAGGCTTGTTTAAAACCAATATAGGTTTTCCCTGTAAATGGTATTACTGCTAATTCTGCTGTCTTCACTTCCTTTACCATTTTCTCTTCTGGAAAATGATAAGTCAGCTCTTCTGTGGGAAGTATTTTATACTGTTCTAAAAGTATAACTTCGTACTTTTTAAAACCCGAAAAAACTCCACCTAATAGCAGTAAAAAGCCAATAAAAAAAGAACATTTTTTCCTCATTAAAATTAATTTCTCAAGCCCTGTCACCACTTGAAATTTCACTTCGCAAAGTTACCTCCTTTTTTAAATCTGCCTATTTTTTAATCGTTAAATTACATTCCCTTAACCTTACATTTACACACAAACACTGATTAACAAAGAGATAGAACAAAAAACTTTAACATTTAAACAGTTGTCAATTTCTTAAAATTTCACTATATTTTATAGCTTAATTCCATTTTAAAAAATAAAAAAGAGGACTAAAACACTTTTTTCAGTCCTCTTTTTGCCTTTTTTCACCCTTGAAATTACTCTCCTTTTTTGGCTGATAATTCAAACCATCTTTCTTCCTTTTCTTCGAGTTCTTTTATTATTTTTTTCAACGCATTTGCTTTTTCGTCTATTTGATTTTCCTTCACCATTCCGTCAGCAAATTCTTTTTCAATATCTTGTTTTTGCTCTTCCAGTTTTGTCATTTCGCGCTCTATTTTTTGTAGCTCTTTTTGTTCTTGAAAGGTCAATCCATTTTGTTTTTGGTTTTCTTTCCAGTTTACTTTTTCTTTAGGCGCTTCCGCTTTGACTGGTTCAATACTATCTTCATAGGTTCTAAAATCAGAATAGTTTCCAGGGAAATCTTCAATTTCACCTTCTCCTCTAAAGACAAATAAGTGATCGACAATCTTATCCATGAAGTAACGGTCGTGAGAAACCACCACTAAACACCCAGGATAATCCAATAAGAAGCTCTCCAACACGTTTAATGTTACAATATCTAAATCATTCGTTGGCTCATCGAGAATCAAGAAATTGGGGTTTTGAATTAAAACGGTACACAAGTACAAGCGCTTTAGCTCTCCTCCACTCAGTTTTTCAACAAAATCGTGCTGTTTTTTGCGGTCAAATAGAAAACGCTCTAAAAGCTGTCCTGCCGAAATAGAACGTCCTTTCGCTAGGGGAATATACTCTCCAAACTCCTTAATCACATCAATTACCTTTTGTTCCGGCTTGATGTTAATTCCCCCTTGTGTGTAGTAACCAATTTTGATGGTCTCTCCGATCACCACTTTTCCCGTATCTGGTTTCATGGTTTGCGTGAGAATATTCAAAAAGGTTGACTTTCCAGATCCGTTTTTCCCGATAATTCCAATGCGTTCTCCACGGTTAAACATATAGCTGAAGTCATTTAGAATTACCTTTCCATTGAAAGACTTATTCAACTTGTGTAATTCCACCACCTTGCTTCCCATGCGCTCCATGTTAATTTCCAGCTCTACTTGGTGCTCTTTTCTTCTACTACTCGCCTTTTCTTTGATTACATAGAAGTCATCAATACGCGATTTGGATTTTGTAGTACGCGCTTTTGGCTGTCTTCTCATCCAAGATAATTCCTTGACAAAAAGGTTTTGAGCCTTATCAATACTTGCATTTTCAGCAGCTATTCGCTCATCTTTCTTTTCCAAATAATAGGAATAGTTTCCTTTGTATTGATAAATTAATCCATTGTCTAATTCGATAATTTCATTGCACACACGCTCCAAGAAGAAGCGGTCGTGTGTTACCATAAACAAGGTAATATTTTCTTTAGCAAAATAGTTTTCCAACCATTCGATCATTTCTAAGTCCAAGTGGTTTGTCGGCTCATCAAGGATCAATAAATCGGGTTTATTAATCAAAATAATAGCCAAAGCCAAACGCTTTTTCTGTCCTCCAGAAAGCGTTTTCACTTTCAACTTTAAATCGTCTAATTTTAATTTCGTTAAAATCTGTTTGTATTGCGTTTCAAAATCCCAAGCATTGTGAATTTCCATTTGCTCGAACGCTTTTTGATAGGCATCCTCATCTTCTGGATTTTCTAGTGCTTTTTCATAGGCTTCGATCACTTTAAGGATATCGCTATCGGAAGCGAATATACTTTCTTCGATTGTCAATTCATCTTGTAAATTAGGCTCTTGCGAGAGAAACTCCATGCGAATTCCCTTGCGAATAACTACTTGTCCGCTATCAGGATCATCCAATCCTGTTATTATTTTTAAAATAGTCGATTTTCCCGATCCATTTTTTGCGACAAAAGCAATCTTTTGATCTTTATTAATACCAAATGACACATTTTCAAACAAGGTATGTGCCCCAAAAGATTTCGATATATTTTCTACTGATAAATAATTCACTTCAACAAAATTTTGACAAAAATAGCCTTTTATTCTCCATTAAAAAAGGGACTCTCTTTTAACCTGTAACTTTCTCTTTTTTGCGATTCGCTTTTAGCGTTACTACAACGTATTCAGACTGTGTGCCAATGCGGTATCTTCCTCCCCAAATCCCCAAGCCGGAGCTGACGTAATACTGGGTTGTTCCCTTTTTAAGATAGCCGTGAGATTGTTCAAACAAATAATCTGTAATCCACGAAAAAGGCCAAACTTGGCCGCGATGGGTATGTCCCGAAAACTGAAAATCAAGGTGCTGTTCTGCAGCTTTTGCCAAGTCATAGGGTTGATGATCTAAGAGCACTTGTATTTTATCAGGCTGAGGTTGAACTAAATCGCACAAGGCTTTACGGTGTGGATTGGACTTATCATCCCTTCCAATAAGCTGTAAGGAGCCAATATTCACCACCTCATCTCGTAAAACAGTAATATTGGATTCACGCAAGAACGCCAGACTCATTTCAACATTTGCCAAATACTCATGGTTCCCTAAACAGGCATATACACCGTGTTTGCTTTTAATCTCACGCAAGAGTTCATCTAACTTATAGTAGGTCAAAGGCAATAAACTATTGTCAATAATATCGCCTGCAAACAACACCACATCCGCTTGTTGCGCATTGATGAAGCTAATCCAGCGTTTCAATTCTCTTCGGCTAATGGCATGTCCTAGATGTAAATCACTCAATACAACCATTTTGATAGACTCTTCTAACGGTTTCACCGTTTCCAAATCCAAGGTAACCACTTTTTTGCGGTAATAGTTTACATTGCCAATACAAGCAACAAGTACAGTGCCTCCAACAATGATCCACGCTTGCAATTTAGGTAACGAAAGTAATCCCTCACTAAAGGCCTCTATAAAGCTTCCCCAAAAGGCAAAGACAACCTCCGATACCACAGCCAGTAAAAAAGAATAGAGGATCAACATCAACCAACCTGTTCCTACTTTGTATAAAATGGCAGCTTGGGGTACACTGACCCGTTTTCTCAGTCCAAAAAATAAGAGTGGTGACACAATCAAAAAAGCAACTGCCACCCCATAAATGACCTGAATACTCCAGTTCATTTGTGCTACTAGTGGATAAACACGAAACCCTAAATACAAATTAGCTAAAAAATACGCGACAAAAATGGCAACAAAAAATAATCTTCCCTTCATAAAACTAAAATACAATCTATAGTAGCTGCTGTAGAACAACAACTGACTAACCCGTTGAGCAATAATACAATCCTTTCTTGTTTTCTCGGGTTTTATTAACAAATAATTGACGCCTTCCTACTTAGATGAAATTGCATTCTTCAAAACTAAACGCACACGAGTTCCTGCTGCTGTAGATTGAATACACAAGTGTTCCTCTAGATATGCCTGGATCATTTTCATGCGTTCTTTCACTAAATACAAGCCTTTTGATTCATGCGTAACTTGTTCTTGTAGTGTTTGTTGAGTTCCTATTCCATTATCTATTACTTCAAGTATGACATCACCTTGCTCACGATAGATCCTAATCTGTAGTTTTGGATGTTCAATACTATCGGGGAAAGCATGGACCAAGCTATTTTCTACAAAGGGCTGAAGCAACAAGGGAGGAATCTTAATGTACTGGAGATTCAATTGTTCTTCTACAGTGATTTCCAAGTGTACACGTCCATCCAAACGCATATTTTCTAGTTCAAAATAGCCTTCAATATAGGCAATCTCTTCCTGTACGCTTACTTGTTCAACCATGGAGAAGTTGAGTGTCTTGCGAATTAAAGAGGCAAATCGCTCCAGATAATACAAGGCTTCCTTCTCTTTGTGCATGATGATAAAGTATTGAAAAGAACTCAATACATTAAAAATGAAATGCGTATTCAGCTGACTGCGAACGGATAGTACTTTTAACTCCGCTACCTTCTTCTCAAAGCGCAATTGTTTGTCCTTTCTCTCTTGTTGGCGTTTCATTCGCTGTATAATAAATGCTACAACGCCAATCATGGCTAAGCCCATTAAGCTAAAAAACCACCAACTATAGTAAAACGGAGGTTTGATCTTCACATGAAGTAACAACTCAGTTTGTTCAGCCCCACTATGGTAGTCATACATTCTAATTTCAATTGGATAGTCACCTGGGTTTAGGTAGTGTAAAGCTAAGGACGGTTGTTCCACATCAATCCATTTTTCTGTGGGTTTCACTCGGTATTGAAAGGCTAACTTATTGGGATATTTGGCTCCCAACAGAGCAAAGTCAATACGAATTGAATTTTTATAATTGGGTAAAACCAGCGCTTTCTTTGTTGAGAACTGCCCTTGTTTGATTTCTAATGGGGTATCATTTACTTTTACCGAAGAAATCCTCAATTTATACGCAATGGGTTTGGGTTTAAAATACCGGCGGTCTAAGGTGTACAATCCCTTTTCTGTGCCTAAAAATAAATAATGCCCCAAAATAACGCTGCTTTTCACAGCGTAATGATCCAATCCTTGCTCGCTATCAAATAAAAAAGTCCCCTTAGCATCCAATACGGTGATTCCCTTATTTGTACCGACAAACAATTGATGATCCTGATAGGATAGAAAGGTAATGCCATGTCCTAAAATCGATTCTTGCGGAATTTTATACTGTATTTTTAGCTGTGAATTTTGGAGATCCAAGCAATAAATATCGCCAAAATCTGTCGCTACGAACAACTGCTGTTCTTCACCTTTTTCAATAAATTTTAGTCGATTTTCGGTAAAGACACCTGCTGCATAAAACGATCGAAATTGCTTGTTTTCATACACATAAAGTCCATCCAATGCTCCTGCTAGGTACATTTTACCCCCTACTTCTTTCATGTCGACAATATCCCGAGGTACAAAAACTCCATCGGCTCGATCGAAGTATTGGTAAGTAAAATCAGTGAGGTTATCATACACTCTAACCCCGCCATACGGATCTGTTTCAATGCATTGATCCTGTAAAAAATCAAATTGATAGGTATGAATTCCCTTATATTGCTTTAGCTGACCTGTTAAGCTCAACTGAAAAAGACCAATATTCGTACTCACCCAAAGGGCTTCTTGATGAATAACTGCTTTGTAAAACTTAATCTGATCAGCAGGGATGCGATGTTCTATTTCAAAAAAATTATTCGCTCGTGTTGTAACCCCTATAAATGATTGATTATTCGCTAGTTGATATGATTTAAAAACCTCTTTTCCTATCGTTTGAGTGACTCTATTTTGATGAACAATAGACAGTCCTTTCTCACCAAAAATATAGGTATACGCTCCTTGTATTGCTAGCGTAGCGATAGAACCAAAATGCGGATCAAAATGCAAAGGGGAAGCTAAATCTACTTGAAATAATCCTTGTTCTTTACTTCCAATATATAAAAAATGTCGTTTGTCATCATAAGCTAAGCTGTATAGATCGGTATTTTCTATACCATACGCTTGATTGAGTTTTTCGATCTGATGTCCATCCCAGGCATAGATTCCGCCTCCATCATTTAGAACATCAGCTCCAACCCAGTAAACTTTATCGCCTACGGATTGAAAGAAACGCGTTCCTTTAATTTTGTTTTTTAATGTGGTTTGATGGGTTTGTATTTCCACTTCAAACTTCAATCCCAATAATACCTCTTGACGGTTCTGATCAAAAAAAGAGGCTATAACTTCTTTTTGCTCACCTATGGGATACAATTTTCCAGCCTCAACCTTAAACACACCATGATTGATGGTTGTAGCAAAAATCGTCCCATCCTTTTGATAGAAACTCGAAACAGAGCTTGGGGTCGCAAGTGTAGTGTGGGAAGAAAACGTTTCAATTTGAAGTGAGGGAATATCGATAATCGAAATCCCTTGGGTAGTACCAATATACAATGTAGTATCCAAGACGGCTAAACAATTGACGCGATCGTCTTGCAATCCAGTTGTTACATTAAACAGCTGCGTGTGTTTTTTGCCTTTATACAAAACCCCTTGTCCATAACTTCCCACCCAAATTCCTTGATCATTATCCTCTACAAGGGCTGTAATATTGGTAAACTTCCGCTGTAGCGCCTCTTCATCTAATTCAATGCGCTCTTGTTTTCGCGTACTTAATCCCGCTCTCGATCCAATCCAAAGAATGCCTTGACTATCCATAAGTAGAACGCGCACATCATTGGCAATCAACCCATCCGCTGTTGTATAGCGCTTTGTAACCGTTGATTGTCCATAAACCAACGACAGCGTCAACCCAAAGAGCAAGAGTAGTACCCCACGAATCATAACTCAAAGGCTCTAAAGTCTTTCATTTTTGCTGCCGAAATAACAATATCGTGATGGACCTCTTGTTGATTGACGATGATTTTATCCTTAAACACAATGCGATTTGTTCCTATTTCAATGTGTTTGATGTGATTGATATTAACCAGGTAAGAACGACCTACGCGATGAAAATGGGGGTGTTGTAACTTAGAAGCTACGACTCCCAATGTTTTAGAGATCAAGTATTTTTGATCTTTTAGATATACTTCACAATAGTTGTCATCCGCTTTGCAATACACAATATCTGCTACTGCTACTGCCTCGCGTTTTTGATTGTTTTTAATGAGTTTGATAAATGATTGTTCCCCTTCTTTTTCCACATATTTATCATAGGCCAATTGCAAATTAGCAACTGAAATCGGCTTAAGCAAATAATATAAACAAGGGTATTGATTCAATACTTCTAATGCATATTGGCTGTAAGCCGTTGTAATAACAACTTCAAAAGAGAGCGGTTGTTCCACATAATCAAATAGAGCCAATCCATTTTCTTTAGGCATTTGAATATCCAAAAAGACGAGATCTGGCGCGTGTTGTTCAATCATTTTTATCGCTTCTTCGACTGACTTTGCCGTGTAAAACACCAATTTATGTTGAAGTTGAATCTTGTGTTGCAACAGGTGTTTTATTACTTCGGTAAGTTTCCTCTCGTCATCGACAAGTAGAACGACTAACTCATTCATAATAACATTTCGTGTGTAAGGTTGTAGTTGGTAAATAGCGGATCGAATACATCCTCTATTTCTTCAAATATACTATATCACTAAGAAATGTTCTATAAAAATCAACTTATTTTATTTCTTCTTTACCTGTTTCAGAAATAAATTATTCATGGGATTGATTCCCAGTTGATCTATATCTTGACGGCTGAATCGAACGGCTTGATCATAAAACAAGACCAAAGCAGGCACTTCTTCTGCGATTAAGCGATCCATTTGTTCATACAACTGTACACGTTCTTCAAGATTCGCTACCTGAAAGGAGCGTTCGTACAACGCATCATAGGTTGGGTTGCTAAAAAAAGTATAATTAGGACCATTAGGAGCTTTGTTTTTGCTGTAAAATAGCGATAAATAATTTTCTGCATCGGGATAATCAGCAATCCAACTACCTCTAAAAAAGGCGATTTTTCCCGAGGCCATACCTTGTCTTAAGGTAGCAGGCGGCATGACATCTACCTCTACGGTAAGTCCAATTTTTTGCCATTCTCTTTGTAAATATTCAGCTATATCCAAATAGCCCGCGTTGGTAGATAGGGAAATAAGTACTTTGGACAACTTGTGTTCGTCTTTATACGCTTGAACCAACTGCTTCGCTTGAGCCACATTATATAATTCATCCGATACGGTATTACCAGGTAAACCGCGGGGAATAAAGCCTCCTACTTGGGCTGTTCCCATACCACTTCTCAGGTGTTGCAACATTTTAACGCGATCAAATCCCTTGTTCAATGCTTGGCGAATGCGCTTATCACTCGTAGGACTATTTTTGTCTGCCATATTGAACCCCAAATATTCCGTGTTGAGATAAGGTCCTGTTTCCATTTGAACCATCCCTTGATATTTGGGTTGTAATTTTCCTTCTAACGTAATCAAATCGTCCTTATACGAGGGATCTAATCCTGAAATAAAATCCAAATTCCCTTGGATAAACTGTAAAAATGCACTTTGTTTATCTGGTAAAAAAGTAACTGCAACCGACTCTAGATAAGGCAATTGATTCCCTTGTTCATCTTTTTCAAAATAATTGGGATTTCGCCTTAAGACCAATTTGACATTCTCTTCCCAAAATTTAAAGTAAAAAGGTCCCGTTCCGATAGGATGTGTTCGGAAATCGGATTGTGGATCTTCCACTACTTCTCGCGGAACAACAGAAGCATAACGCATGGATAACAACCCGAGAATAGCGGGAAAGGATTCCTTTAACTGCAAGCGAAATACCGTGTCATTTACGGCTTCATAACCCTTTACTTTTTGCATAATCCACGCACCAGGTGAGGCTGTTTTACTATCAGTTAATCGATCTAAACTATACACAAAATCACGCGCTGTTACAGCACGGGTTTGCGCAGGACCAAATGCAGGATGTGGGTGAAAGTAGACCGATTGGCGCAAAATAAAATCATAGGTCAGCCCATCAGAAGAAGCTTGCCACGAATGAGCGATATCGCCAACGACATGTAACTGATCATCGAGTTGAACCAACCCATTAAACAATTGATTGCAGGGCCAAATCACCGCCATACTGCGGGCAAAAGCAGGATCAAGTGTTTGAATATTAGAATCTTCATTGTATCGGAATACGGTTCCCTTCGTGTTTTCCTGTATTTTTTTTTGACAAGAAGGCAGGGTAAAGCAGATACAAAGAATTGATATATAATAAATTATTGATTTCATCAAACCGAATTTTGTACGTAAATTTGCAAGCTTTGTGACAACAAAGAGTAAATATACTTCAAAGTTACTACTCATAGTAAAGAATGATTATGGAAAATAGAAAAAAAGTAGCTTTTTACACCTTAGGATGTAAGCTAAACTTTTCTGAAACCTCAACAATAGCAAGAAGTTTCGTAGACGAAGGTTTTGATCGTGTTGAATTTGAAGATGTTGCAGACATTTATGTGATCAATACGTGTTCTGTAACCGAAAATGCAGATAAACAATTCAAACAAATAGTTAAAAAAGCGCAGAAGAAAAACGACAAGGCTTTTATCGCCGCAGTAGGTTGTTATGCGCAGTTAAAACCTGCCGAATTAGCCAATGTAGATGGCGTTGATTTGGTTTTAGGTGCAACGGAAAAATTTAAGTTAACCGATTACATTAACGACCTTTCCAAAAATGAAATGGGTCAGGTGCACTCTTGTGAGATTTCAGAAGCTGATTTTTATGTAGGGTCGTACTCTATTGGAGATCGAACACGTGCCTTCTTAAAAGTACAAGATGGTTGTGATTACAAATGTACGTATTGTACCATCCCGTTGGCTCGTGGTATTTCTCGCAGTGATACGATGGAGAATGTCTTAAAAAATGCAGCTGAAATAGCAGCCCAAGACATCAAAGAAATCGTACTAACTGGCGTGAATATTGGCGATTACGGAAAAGGAGAATTCGGAAATAAGAAACACGAACACACCTTTTTAGAACTGGTACAAGCCTTAGATCAAGTAGAGGGTATTGAGCGTTTACGCATCTCTTCTATTGAGCCTAACCTATTGAAAAACGAAACCATCGAATTTGTTTCTCAAAGTAGAACTTTCGTTCCTCACTTTCACATTCCGTTACAATCGGGAAGCAATGACATCTTGAAGAAAATGAAACGCCGTTATATGCGTGAGTTATACGTAGAGCGCGTAGAGAAAATTCGCACGGTCATGCCAGATTGCTGTATTGGAGTAGATGTGATTGTTGGCTTTCCTGGTGAAACAGATGACAAGTTTTTAGATACCTATAATTTCTTGAGCAATTTGCCTATTTCCTATCTCCATGTATTCACCTATTCGGAGCGTGACAATACAGAAGCGGTAGATATGGAAGGGGTTGTATCAATGGAAGTGCGCAATAAAAGAAGTAAAATGCTTCGCGGCTTATCAGTCAAAAAACGCCGTGCATTCTACGAGTCTCAAATTGGCAATGAAAAAACAGTTTTATTTGAAAGCGAAAATAAAGAAGGATACATTCACGGCTTTACAGAGAACTATGTCAAAGTAAAAACACCTTGGGATCCTGCGTTAGTCAATACGTTGCACAAGATTAAATTAACGAAAATTGACGAGGACGGTATGGTTCGATTTGATTTTCTAGACTAAATAAAAAAACCTGTTTGAAATTCAAACAGGTTTTTTGCTTTTTATCACCCAGATTGGGGTATGTTGTGTGTGTTATAAGTGGTTTTTAAATCTCACAGGATTAAATTCTTATCCCTGGAGGAAGCATTTCTTTGTAAATAGGGTTTTTCCTAAAAAAAGAAACAATTTTTGGATGGGTAGGAACTACTCGTAGTCTTTTTTCTCTAACGATATCAAGTACTCCTTTTAGAAAATCGATAGATTGTGCTTGCACTCCTTCTTCGAATCCTTTTAATTTGGTCAGAAAGATTTTTCTTTCTTGTAGTGAATACTCGACGCTAAGCAAACCTTGATCGGTTTCGAGCTCAAACTGACGAAGCAATTCATTGTCTTTAATTTCCATTATATTAAAATTTTATATTTCATGTTATGTTGGTACCTCCTTTTCATAGCAACAAAAAAAGAACGGTGGCGACTGCCCCTATTCATAACAATTATATCGTAAGAAATTTTTAGATTATTTATACTGCGAATGCAACTAGTTTTATCGCTATATTTATCAAAGTTCGTCATTTTTTTCCAAACCACCCCTATTAAGTATGTTAATTTATTTAAAATGAACAAAATACCAATTTATTTCTTCCCTGGCATGTCATCCACTTCGCTCATTTTTGAACGATTAAAATGGGATACTTGCCGTTTTGACTTGCATTTTTTAGAATGGTTGCCTTGTGAAAAGAAAGAAAGTTTATTGGCTTATACGAAAAAATACATTCCGTTGATTCAACATAATAATCCTATCTTAGTAGGCGTTTCATTTGGAGGGATTATTGCACAGGAACTATCAAAACTCATTGCCGTTCAAAAGACCATCATCATTTCTAGCGTTCGCACAAATCGCGAATTCCCCACTCGGTTTAAATGGGCGAAATACACCAAGCTTTATAAGTTAATTCCCACCCATGGCGTGGAATTTCTGCTTAATGTGGTTGCTCGCTATGGAAATGACAAACAAAAAAAGCGCGTGGAACTATACAATCGCTATTTATCTATTCGAGATCCACACTACCTCAATTGGTGTATTCAAGCGATATTAACTTGGGATCAAAAAGAAGAATTAGACCATGTGGTTCACATACACGGCACAAAGGATGAAGTTTTTCCTTTTAAAAACATAAAAAACGCAATTGAAGTAAAAGGAGGGACTCATGCAATGATACTAATGAAATACAGCTGGTTCAATCAAAATCTACAAAAAATTATACTAGAATAACTATGAAAAAAAATCTAAAAAACGCACTTTATACAACTGCTGTTATAGGGGTCGCTTCTACTTTTATCTTTGCGGCTTCTCATGGTACAAATGAAAGCCAAGCAGAACAAAAAGATCCGGCTGAACATCACGTTTCCTTGCCGTTAACAGCTAATTTTGCAGGAGAATCAACTCCTTTACACCTCATCGATGTAAAAGAGCGTTTTGATCGCGAAATGATCATCAATGCCAACCTGCATTCATCAACAACACTCGTGATCAAAAGAGCTGAACGCTACTTCCCGATCATTGAACCCATCTTGAAAAAGAATAATATACCCGATGATTTCAAATACCTCTGCGTGATTGAAAGCACCTTGTCTAATGTTGTTTCCTCTGCTGGAGCAACGGGATTCTGGCAGTTTATGAAGGGAACTGCAGGCGAATATAACCTAACAGTAGATGAGTCCGTAGATGAACGTTACCACCTAGAAAAAGCAACAGAAGCCGCTTGTAAGTACTTCAATGATGCCAAAAATCGCTTCGGTTCTTGGACTATGGTTGCAGCTGCCTATAACAGAGGAATGGCAGGAATGACCAAAGCTATGAATGCTCAATATGTAGATAATTACTATGATTTATTTCTAAATCAAGAAACCTCACGCTATGTATTCCGCATCTTAGCAATGAAAGAAATCATGACCCATCCTGAACGTTACGGATACAACATCCCCAAAGCAGATAAGTACCCTCCTATTCCCATGCGTAGCATTACAGTAAGCAATGATATAGAAGACCTACCTATGTTTGCCCAAGAACAAGGATCAAACTACAAAATTCTGAAACTATACAACCCTTGGTTAGTCAATACAAGCCTAAAAACCAAAGGAAAAATCTATACGATCGAGTTACCGAGATAAATTATTAGTTAAAAATGGACAAAGAAACGTATATCAAAAACGCCCTAGAAACAATCAAAGCCAAGAATCTACAAGTGCCTTTTGAATTGGCAAAAGGCAGTGTAATCACGAATTTAGATCAATACTTAAACAGCTTGCGATCTTCCTATTTACAGGCAAAAGATCCGAGAATAGAACAACTATTTTACGATAAAATAGAGCATTTGCTCAACCTATAAATACCGTTTTAAAAAGGAGACAATCAAGGTTAAGGTTGTCTCCTTTTGTTCTTTATGTGGTATATGCCCCACTTGTTCAAAGATGTGTTTTTCTGCTACTCCGCGTACATGCTTGATCGTTTCCTCCACTTGTGCCAAAGAACCATACTCATCTAAATCCCCCTGTAGAAATAACAATGGAGCGGTTATACGCGATAACTCAGGTACCATCGTCCAATCGCGATAGGCTGGATCCAACCAGATATCAAACCACGCATAGCACAACTTTTCCACGCGTTCTCCGTGGTATTTTGCCAAACGATGTCTTAAGTCTGTCTCTTCATAGGCTTTTTTCGCCTCCCGTACACCTTGCAAAGTCTCCTCTTCTACAACTACATGTCCTGCTTCAATAACCATAGCCGCCGTATGTTCTGGGTATAAAATACCATACCATAACGCAATAGAAGCCCCGTCACTATGTCCAAAAACGGCAATTTTACCCAATTGTAAAACCAAACGCAACGCCTCTAAAAACTCGCCTTCTTGCTCCAAATAGTTGCGCTCGCGAAAAGAAGTACGCATCGGTTGAGATTTGCCGTAGCCTACGCGATCATAAACCATCACATTGCACTGCAATTGCTCTGCTAATAAACCCGGCCAATCGCGCCATAATTCCACACTTCCCAACGAATCATGAAGCAACACTAAAGTCGTTTCCGTTTTAGGTCTATCTTGAATATACAGCTGCACAGCAATATCTTGTCCGTGCACTGAAACAATTTTTTCTGTCAGTCTATACATTATTTTCTAGCTTTACTCAAAAATATAAATTTTAATGTAATACATACTCGAGTAAAACACGATTAATTGCGAATCTACTAGTCTTCTATTCTCCTCCTTCCCTTAAATTAGCGTAGATTGATTTATACTCCTATATTTACCTCCATAACAACTGTATAACCATGAAAAAAACAGCATTTGCCTTCCTACTAAGTATCTTCAGTATACTGCAAACACAAGCGCAAACGACACCTAACTATCCCGAACAATTCACAGCTAACCTCGCACAACACTGTGGCAAGGCCTATAAAGGAAAAATTGTTTCCTCTCCTATTCCAGCCGATTTTGAAAATAAAGAACTCATTATGTATGTCTCTTCCTGTACGAATCGAGAGGTAAAAATTGCTTTTTTCGTAGGAGATGATCTTTCTCGTACTTGGGTATTTACCCTAAAAGGCGATCGCTTAGAATTGAAACACGACCACCGTCAACCGAACGGTCAACCCGATGAAATTACCATGTATGGAGGAACAACCACCAATACAGGAAACGATACGATACAATATTTTCCCGCAGATCAAGAAACAGCACAACACATTCCCGCCGCTGCCTCTAACCTATGGTGGGTAACGATTAACGAGGAGGAATACACCTATAATCTACAACGCGCAGGTTCTTCAACGAGTTTCAATGTAGTGTTTGATCTAAACAACCCTATTGTAACGGATAAACGCGCATGGTAAATTGGTAGATGGTTAATTGGTTGACGGTTTACTGCAAACTGATTAACCGTACCATTCAAGTACTTTTCTTTGGGTTTCCTTTGGGTTTTGTTTGGTAAAAGTGCCTTGAGCCCTTGTAAAACCACAGGAATACCAAACAACTACCAAAAAAAACCAACACCAACACAATCTAACCAATTGAAAATATGCTTTTTACCTATTTTAGAACAAAGAAAAATATGCACAATAAGGATGTTTTAGGTGTAATAAAGGAAATAGTTGAAAAAAAACGATATAGCGAGTTGAGAAAATCCATTCCATTGATTACGGAACGCACGCTTAGTCTACAGCTCAAAGAAATGGAAGACCACGGTTTAATCAAGCGAACGGTTTATACCAACAAACCACCTCTGAAAGTCGAGTACGAATTAACTGCTTTTGGACACCCCCTTATTCCCTTACTCAAGGCCATCGCACAATGGGGGCAAAAAACAGCGGCTTTAGATGAAAACATCACTCATATTCCCTATGAAAATATAGACTGTGGGATATTGGATGGATAGACCGATCCGTTTAATCAACACATTTCTCCCCAACTTCTTACTAGCATTCGTTTTGGATGAGTAGACTAAAAGGAATCTTTCTAAATAGAAATACAGGTTCTAAGTCCTCGTTTTATTGTTTTATTTTCGTACAAAATAACGAAACTCACATAGACATGTCAAAGACAAAACTAACCATCAACAATAACGGATCCGTAAAAATCGAGGGCGATTTTGAAATCGTAGACCGAAATGGAAATGCGTACGGATTACAAGGTAGAACCGTGCTATCTATTTGCCGTTGTGGCCTTTCTAAAAACAAACCATTTTGCGATGGTGCGCACAATGGCCATTTTGAACACGAAGCGGTTGCCTTCGATCTTCCACCGAAGAAAGTATAAAGAACAGCTTCCTGTAACAAATACACGGAAGAATGAAAATCGAATACATCCTGCGCTCGACTAGTGCAACGCGCTGGATAAGTCTCCAACAAAAAAAGTCTTTGGTTTCCCAAAGACTTTTTTCTTTCAAACATTTAAACGCATCCTAGTAGGATACATCTTCCCGCTCTAAAAATAAGCTCGTGCTAATTTCTCACGGGATAGATTTATCGCTTATAATACACAACAATACTAGCCTTTGCAAGGGTTTGATTCCAAAGGTTAAACCCAACAAGTGCTGGATTTACCTGCGCATCTAATCCCAATTTGGCTGTCTTTAAAGCGTAAACTGTAAATATATATTGATGAAATCCATGTCCTTCTGGTGGACAAGGTCCTCCAAATCCTCTACTACCGTAATCGGTCATACTCTGAATGGCCCCTTTAGGTGCTAGATTAAGGGAAATATTTCCTGCATTAGCGACTAATTCGCTTACATTTGATGGAATATCAAAGACCACCCAATGCCAGAATCCACTTCCTGTTGGGGCATCTGGATCATACATAGTAATAGCAAAACTTTGCGTTCCCTCTGGTGCATTTTGCCAATACAATTGAGGAGATTGGTTATCTCCATTACATCCAAACCCATTAAATTCCAATGTTTTTGTTCCTTCTCCTCCTAAATCTTTACTCGATAAAGTAAATGTTTTTTGTGCAAATGCTGCCGTTGATACGGTCAAAAACAGCAATACAAGTAACTGAGCTTTTCTCATTCTAGTTGAATTATTATTTCCACCAAAAGTAGCTTTGCAGAGATCAAAAACAGAAGACTAAAGGCTCAAAAACTGTTGCTAAAAGGTCACATTTTTTGATGCTGTTTGGGCGTATGTCCATACTTAATTCGATAGGCTTGAACAAAACTCGACAGACTTTCATAGCCTATTTCCAGATAAATTTCAGAAGCCGTTTTCTTTTCCACAGTCAATAAATAATGTGCTTGTTCTAATCGCTTGTTTTGGAACCAACGCATAGGCGATTCTCCATAGTGTTTTTTAAACATTCGCTTACAGGTTGACTCACTCATATTACACAAGAAAGCAAGCTCTTTCAGCGTCGATTTACGCAGCTGATTGCTTTCGATTATGCGGGTAAATTTTTGTACGCTATCATCTGTTGTATATACCAGCGAGTAGAGCATATCTTTTCCATAGATTTCAACCAAATACCACAGAATTTCATCTAATTTCACCACTAATAAATGCTGTTGAATTTCTTTTGACAAGGTAGCAATGTCGAGTAAACTGGACACAAAACGACGAATAAAGGCATCGTAATCGAAAGCATACACCGTTTTATAGTCATACGGCTTCTTGTGCTCTACTTCATATTTTTGGATGAACTTATAAATCATCTCATTGGAAAAAAACAACAAGACACTTCGGTAGCTATTGGCTTTTGACAATTGTTCTGTCATTAAACAATGTCCAGCTTTCATCAGTAAGAATTTCGCGGGGTCAATGGACTGTAGTGCATCTTCAAAAACAACTTCTTTGGTTCCCTCAAGCAAAAAACTAAATGTATTTTGGTTGAGCGCGATTTGTTGTCGAGCTACTTCTTGGGAACTACGATAATCAAAAAGTTGAATGGTAGCCGTACCATCGAGATTCAAATCGTTAGGAAGAGTAATAATGTTCATGGAGAAAATTCTTTTAAAGCGAATCCACCTGTCGAGATCCGTATTTTGTACATTCGATACTAGATGAAGTTGACGGGATCGAACGAGTTAAAAGTACAAATAAAATCCACGGCCCGCATAAAAACAAAAAAAGTCTCAACTTTCGTTAAGACTTTTTGTTGTGATCCAATCAGGATTCGAACCTGAGACCTACTGCTTAGAAGGCAGTTGCTCTATCCAGCTGAGCTATTGGACC